>NZ_JBVAYU010000008.1:0-232235 GCF_055412745.1 Pseudarthrobacter woesei | reverse complement strand
CCTCAACCCAGCCGAGCCGGACGGACGCCTCAGCCTCGGCGTCGGGGCCCCACAGGGTGGGGTCCTTGGCGAAGATCCGGGTGGCGACCTTGTCTTCCAGCAGGGCGGGAAGGTGCTGTTCGTGGGCGTGGCGGGCAGCGCCCGTAGCGTCGTAGCTGAGGGTGGTCATGGGGACTAGGAGTCCTTCCGGGCAGCGGCGAGGGCGCCCTCGACGTCGGCGAGGAGTTCCTTCCAGCTGGCCACGAACTTGTCGAGGCCTTCGGACTCGAGCAGCGCGACGACCTCGTTGTAGGAGATGCCGAGGGCATCGAGCGCGTTGAGCGTGGCGTTGGCGGCGTCGTAGCCGCGGCTGATCGTGTTGCCCGTGACCGTGCCGTGGTCGAAGGCCGCATCGAGCGTCTTTTCCGGCATGGTGTTCACAACGCCGGGGGCGACGAGTTCCGTGACGTACAGGGTGTCCGGGTAGGCCGGGTCCTTGACTCCGGTGGAGGCCCACAGCGGACGCTGCGGGCGGGCGCCGGCGTCGGCCAGCACCCCCCAGCGCTCGGTGGAGAAGAGCTCCTCATAGACCTGGTAGGCCAGGCGGGCGTTGGCCAGGCCGGCCTTGCCCTTGAGCGCGCGGGCCTCGTCGGTGCCGATCGCGTCGAGTCGCTTGTCGATTTCGGAGTCAACACGGGAGACGAAGAAGGACGCCACCGAGTGGATCGTGGCGAGGTCGTGGCCGTTGTCCCTGGCCTGCTCGAGGCCGCTCTGGAAGGCGTTGATGACGGCGCGGTACCGCTCAAGGGAAAAGATCAGCGTCACGTTGACGCTGATGCCGGCCGCCACAGTGGCGGTGATGGCTTCCAGGCCTTCAAGCGTGGCAGGGATCTTGATCAGGACGTTGTCCTTGTTGACCCTCTTGTAGAGGTGCTTGGCTTCGGCGATAGTGCCGGCGGTGTCCCAGGCGAGGCGGGGATCCACCTCGATCGACACGCGGCCGTCGACGCCCTTGGTGGCGGCGGCGACGGGAGCGAACAGCTCGCAGGCGTCGGCGACGTCGGTCGTGGTGATTTCGAAGACGGTCTCTTCGACGGTGGCGCCGGCCGCGGCCTGGGCGGCGATGACGGCGTCGTAGTCGTGGCCGGTGGTGATGGCCGCGTGGAAGATGCTCGGGTTCGTGGTGACGCCGACAACGTTTTTCTCTTCGATGAGCTTACGGAGGGTGCCGGTGTCCAGGCGTCCGCGGGACAGATCATCGAGCCAGATGGAAACGCCGGCGTCGGACAGCTGCTGGGTGGGGGTAGTCATGTGTTAACTCCTGGAAGTCTGGGGCCGCCGCCGGTTGGGGCGGCGGCCCGGAAAGCGTGAAGTTTGGGTCAGGCCGTGAGGCCGGCGAGGGAATCCTTGGCCGCGGCGGCAACGGCCTCCGCGGTGATGCCGAACTCCTGGAAGAGGCGCTTGTAGTCCGCCGAGGCACCGAAGTGCTCGAGGGAGACCGTACGGCCGGCGTCGCCGACGAATTCCCGCCAGCCCAGGGCAAGCCCGGCTTCGACAGACACCCGCGCCTTGACCGCGGCGGGCAGGACCGTTTCGCGGTAGGCGGCGTCCTGCTTGTTGAACCACTCCACGCACGGCATGGAAACGACGCGGGTGGCGATGCCGTCGGCCTGCAGCGCTTCGCGGGCGTTGACGGCCAGCTGGACCTCCGAGCCGGTGCCGATCAGGATGACCTGCGCCGCGACGGTCCGGCCGTTGGCCGAGGCTTCGGCCAGGACGTACCCTCCCTTGGCGACGCCGGCGGTGGAGCCGAAGGTGTCGGCCTCGGCGTCGGACGCCCCGCGGGCGTAGGTGGGGATGTTCTGCCGGGTAAGGACAATGCCGGCCGGATTCCCATGGTTCTCCAGCATGATTTTCCAGGCTGCCGCGACCTCATTCGCATCTCCCGGGCGGACCACGTCCAGGCCCGGGATGGCGCGCAGCGAGGCAAGCTGCTCCACCGGCTGGTGGGTGGGTCCGTCTTCGCCCAGGCCGATCGAGTCGTGCGTCCAGACATACAGGGACGGGACCCCCATAAGCGCGCCGAGGCGGATGGCCGGGCGCTGGTAGTCACTGAAGATCAGGAACGTGCCGGAGAAGGCGCGGGTGCGGCCGTGCAGGCTGATGCCGTTGACGATTGACGCCGCGGCGTGCTCGCGGATGCCGAAGTGCAGCACGCGGCCGTAGGGGTTGCCCTTCCAGGAATCCGTCTGCCGGGACGCCGGAATGAACGACGGCGAACCCTCGATGGTGGTGTTGTTGGACTCGGCTAGGTCGGCCGAACCGCCCCACAGCTCCGGCATGACCGGACCAATGGCGTTCAGGACCTTGCCGGACGCGGCCCGGGTGGACATGTCCTTGCCGGCCTCGAAGACCGGGAGGGCGGCGTCGAGTTCGGCCGGGAGCTTGCGGGCCTCGACGCGCTCGAGCAGGGCGGCACCCTCGGGGTTGCCGGCCTGCCAGGCCTCGAAGGAGTCCTGCCAGGCGCTGCGGGCGGCCGCACCCCGTTCCGTGGCTTCACGGGTGTGGGCCAGGACGTCGCCGTCGACCTGGAAGGAGCGCTCCGGGTCGAAGCCGAGGACCTTCTTGAGTCCTGCGACTTCCTCGGCGCCGAGGGCGGAGCCGTGGATCTTGCCGGTGTTCTGCTTCTTGGGGGCCGGGTAGCCGATGATGGTGCGCAGCGAGATGATGGACGGTTTGCCCGTCTCGGCCTTGGCGGCGAGGAGGGCCGCGTGGAGTTCGGCCACGTCCTCCTTGTATTCGCCGGTCCGGGTCCAGTCGACGCGCTGGGTGTGCCAGCCGTAGGCTTCGTAACGGGCCAGGACGTCCTCGGTGAAGGCGACGTCGGTATCGTCCTCGATGGAGATGTGGTTCTCGTCGTAGATGACCACAAGGTTGCCGAGCTCCTGGTGGCCGGCGAGCGAGGAGGCCTCGGACGTGACGCCTTCCTGCAGGTCGCCGTCGGACGCGATGACCCAGATGGTGTGGTCGAACGGGCTGGTGCCCGCGGCGGCGTCGGCGTCGAACAGGCCGCGTTGACGGCGCTGGGAGTAAGCGAAGCCGACCGCCGAGGCGAGGCCCTGCCCGAGCGGGCCGGTGGTGATCTCCACGCCGGCGGTGTGCCGGTACTCCGGGTGGCCGGGGGTCAGCGAACCCCAGGTGCGCAACGCCTGCAGGTCCTTCAGCTCCAGGCCGTAGCCGGAGAGGAACAGCTGGATGTACAGCGTCAGGGAGGTGTGGCCGGGGGATAGGACAAAACGGTCCCGTCCCAGCCAGTCGGGGTTCGTCGGGTCATGCCGCATCAGCTTCTGGAAGAGAAGGTAGGCGGCCGGAGCCAGGCTCATGGCGGTGCCGGGGTGGCCGTTACCGACCTTCTCGACGGCGTCGGCGGCGAGGACGCGGACAGTGTCCACGGCTCGCTGGTCCAAGCTGGTCCAAGACAGTTCTTGCTCTTCCAAATGTGGCACGAAAACCGGGCCCCTCTCTGTGCTGACGGCGGGAGGTATGGTCAGTCCCGTCCGGGGCACAGTTCGGTGCCCGCTGCGGTACGTACCAGCCGTTCACCATCGAAACGTTGATCTATCATTCAGTCGCGCGGGCATGTGCACGTGTGCAGAGACGGCCGTTCCGGCTGCCACCCGTGCGCGCTGATCTGCAGACAGCTTAGCCCTATTCCACCTGCCGGGCAGTGTATATCTCACCAAATGGACGGGATTTCCGCTTATATGAATCACCGCCGTCCGCGGCGGCGGTGAGCCCGCGTTTACCTGTTCGAATCACGGCAGCGTGGCGGGGACATCCCGGGGATGTTCCGGGGGATGTTCCGGGGGATGTTCCGGGGGATGTTCCGGGGGATGTTCCGCGGACCTTCGCAGGGGCCCGGCGCGCCGCGGGTCCGCGGTATGATGGTGCGTGGCTACCAACGGGGGCGAGGACACGCCTGTGCGCTGCGCGTGGACCCCTTCGATATGCAACTCGCGTTGCGGATACAAGCCGGACTGAACAGCCAGACAGAACAGAGTGACTGCCACCGTGAGCACAACAGATACACCGCTGAATGCCTCTTCGATCACCGGAAGAATCGGCTTCGCCCGCAAAGCCAGGGCCTACCTGGCGCTCACGAAACCGCGAGTCATTGAGCTCCTGCTGGTCAGCACGCTGCCCACCATGATCTACGCGGAGCGCGGGTTCCCCTCGATCGGGCTCATCCTGGCGACCCTCGTGGGCGGTGCCTTTGCCGCCGGAAGCGCCGGGTCTTTCAACTGCTACATCGACCGCGATATCGACAAGCTGATGCACCGGACCGAGAACCGGCCGCTGGTCACCGGCGAGGTCACCCCGCGCGAGGCACTCATCTTCTCCTGGCTCCTGGGCGCGGCAGCGATCGCGATCCTCTGGTTCGGAGCCAACCCGCTCTCCGCCTGGCTGGGGCTCGGCGCCATCGTCTTCTACGTGGTCATCTACACGATGATCCTCAAGCGCCGGACCGCCCAGAACATCGTCTGGGGCGGTGCCGCCGGCTGCTTCCCCGTGCTGATCGCGTGGGCTGCAGTGACCAACACCGTGGAGTGGCCCGCCGTCGTCCTCTTTATGGTGATCTTCCTCTGGACGCCGCCGCATTACTGGCCGCTGTCCATGCGCTACGGCGAGGACTACCGCAACGCCAATGTGCCGATGCTCGGTGCCATCGCCGGCGCCAAGGTGGTTTCGGTCCAGGTGGTCCTGTACGCGTGGGCCATGGTGGCGTGCTCACTGCTGCTGGTTCCGGCCGGCGGGGCGGGCTGGGTCTACACGGCGACCGCCGTCGTTGCGGGCGCCTGGTTCCTGTACGAATCCCATGCCCTGTACACCCGGGCGCACAACGGCGACGTGTCCGACAAGGGCGCCATGAAGGTATTCCATGGCTCCATCAGCTACCTGACCCTGCTCTTCATTGCCCTGGCCTTGGACCCGTTCATCGGTTCCCCGATCATGGGCGGCTAGCACCCGGCGCCTCCCTGCCAACAGCAACGCGGGGTCACTTACGGCCCATCCGGCCCCCCGGAATGGGCCGTAGGTGACCCCGCGTTGTTTGGTGATCGGAGCGGACGGTGCGCCTATTTCACCGGGCTGTACCGGGCGAGGTCGGCGGCGTTGATGGCTGCGCTCATCAGCAGTGCGGCACAGAGCATGTGCGCTCCGACCAGCAGCGCCGGAATTCCGTTGTAGTACTGCGTGAAGCCGATGACGGCCTGCAGCACGGTGACGCCCAGGAGCATAAACGCGGCGGTGCGGAACGGCCCGGTGATCCGGCCACGGAGCACGAGGAACACTGCGAACAAGGCACCGGCCGTCACGAGATAGGCCGGCACGGCGTGGATGTGCGAGAACAGGTCCCAGTCCAGGCCGTTGCGCGGGGCATCGGCATCGCCCGCGTGGGGTCCCGCCCCGGTGACGACGACACCGAGGCAAACGGCCAACGCGGAAAAGAGCGCGACGGCGGTCATCACCGGGCGTGCGGCGCCCGGCAGCGCGGCCAGTTCAGCCGTACGGACCTTTCCGGTGCGGCCGTAGGCACGGTTCACGAGCAGGGTCGCGAGGACCACGAGTGCCATCGAGACCAGGAAATGCATGCCGACAACCCACGGGTTCAGCTGGGTCAGCACGGTGATGCCGCCGATGACGGCCTGGGCCGGGATGCTGGCGAGCAGCCCCAGGGCCAGCAGGAAGAGGTCGCGGCGTTCCTTGCGCAGATTCCACAGGTACACGAGCATCATCACGGCGATGGCAGCAAGCGCAAAGGTCAGGAGCCGGTTGCCGAACTCGATGACCCCGTGGATCCCCATTTCCGGGGTGTTCAGGAGGGACGTGTCCGTGCACCGCGGCCAGGTGGGGCAGCCGAGGCCCGAGGAGGTGAGGCGGACGGCGCCACCGGTCACAATCAGCAGGGTCTGGCCGATCAGGGACAGCACGGCCAGCCGCCTGACCGTCTTGTCGACGGTGACAGGCAGCCGGGAGGTCATTCGGGACACGATCCGGGGGCGGGACGCCGTACTCACAGTTTTCTCAATTCCACTTGAACCAACGGGTTGCTGCGCCGCCGGCGATTGCCGTCCAGAGCAGCAGGATAAGGACGGCACCGGCATTGATGCTGCCGTCCAGGAAAGCATCCCTCAGCGCCTGTCCCAGCGCGCCGGAGGGGAGGAACTGCACGATAGCCTGCACCGGGGCGGGCAGGCGTTCGGCAGGGATCACGATGCCGCCCAGGGCGCCCAGGAGAATCCACAGCAGGTTCGTGATCGCGAGCGTCGCCTCGGGCCGGACCGTGCCGGCCACCAGCAGGCCCAGCGCCGTGAAGGAGGCGGCGCCCAACACCAGCAGCGCGAGTCCCGGCAGCCAGCCCAGCGGGTGGGGCTGCCAGCCCAGCACCAGGGCCACCGCGGTGACGACCAGCACCTGAAGGGACAGCACCGCCAGGACGGCCAGGACTTTCCCTGCGATTAGTCCGGTGCGGCCCAGGGGCGTGGTGGAGAGGAAACGCAGCACGCCGTAGCGGCGGTCGAAGCCGGTGGAAATGCCCTGGCCGGTGAAAGCGGTGGACATGGCGCACAGGGCCAGGATGCCGGGCACCGCGACGTTGATCCGGCTCGAACCAAGCCCGTCCAGCAGGGGCGTCACGGTCAGGCCGCCCATGGCCAGCAGCGGAAGAACGATCGCGAGGATCAGTTGTTCGCCGTTGCGGAGCATGGTGATGGTCTCGTATTTGCCCTGCAGCAGGATCCGGCGAAGGAGTGGGGCGGGGGCACTGCCCAGGGCGGTGGCGGCGGGCGCTGTCCCCTGCGGGGCGTTGCCCGGAACGGCAGTCATCGGATCTCCCTTCCGGAGATGTCCAGGAAAACGTCCTCGAGGCTGCGGGCCTCGAGGCTCAGGGAGCTGGGCATGATCCCGCGCTCCGCCCAGCTGGCCGTGATCGCCGCCAGATCCGCGGGGGTAAGGGCACCCGTGGCGGCGTAGCTGCCGGCGCGGGCCTCGGTGACGCTGACGCCGTCGGGCAGTATCCCGGTAAAATCCAGCCCCGGTTCGGTCTCAAACAGCAGGGTGCGGATGTGCTGCTCCCCGGCGTCGGGCGGCAGGGGGTGCTGCAGTAGCTGCGCGACGGTTCCTTCGGCAACGTTCCGGCCGGAGTCGATGATATAGACGTAGTCGGCGAGGCGCTGGGCGTCGTCCATGAGGTGGGTGGTCAGGACGATCCCCATCCCGTGGTCCCGTAGTTCGGAGATCAACTCAAACACCAGCTGGCGTGACTGCGGGTCCAGCCCCGAGCTCGGTTCGTCGAGGAAGAGCACCTCGGGCCTGCCGACGAGGGCGGCGGCGAGGGCGAGCCGCTGCTTCTGCCCGCCGGAAAGGCGCCGCACGGACGTGCGGCTGAAGGCATCGATGCCGAGCCGGCCGATGAGCTCGTCCACCGGCCACGGGTCCTGGTACATGCCGGCAATATGCCTCAGGAGGGGGATGGGCCGGGCCGACGGCGGCAGCCCGCCGTCCTGCAGCATCACGCCGACGCGCGAGCGTAATTCGGCTCCGGCGGTGTCCGGATCCTGCCCCAGCAGCCTGATGCTGCCGGCGGTGCGCTTCCGGAGTCCCTGGGCGCATTCGATGGTGGTGGTCTTGCCTGCGCCGTTGGCTCCCAGCAGGGCGGTGACCTGTCCGCGTTCGGCGACGAGGGAAATGCCGCTGACCACCCGCAGCATTTTACCGTCGAGGGCGGGCAGCGGACCAACATCCTTGATGAGCCCGCTGATGGTCAGGACGGGGGATTCGGGAGATCGCACCAAAGCATTCTACGTGATGTAGTACGGCGTGGCCCGGCCTCCCGCTGTGCGTTGCCGTGCGCGCGACGGCGGCGCACAACGGCGCACGGCGGGAGGATAGCCATGCCTTACTGGCCTGGGGGACTAAATTACGACATGATTGTGTTGTGTATTCCATGAGCCCCTCTTCTTCCGTAGCCCTTGCGCGGCGCGGCGCCTCAAACGCGCCTGCTTCCGCTGCGGGCACGTCAGTGCCGGCGGCCACGTTACCGGCGGCCGACGCCGACGAACGCACCCGGGACCGGGTGCTGAACGCGGTGCTGGAGCATGGCCCGATCAGCGCCGCCGAACTCGGAGAGCTGCTCGGGTTCACCCCCGCCGCCGTGCGCCGGCACCTGGACCACCTCTCCCGCAACGGCGTGATCGAGGTCAAGCGGGCCGCCCGCTCCGGTGCCGGAGCGGGACGCCCCGCACGCCGCTATGTCCTTAGTTCCCAGGGTCAGTCCACGCTCGGCAACGACTACCTCGACATCGCCACCCTGGCGCTGCAGCGGCTCAATGAAATGGCCGGCCCCGAGGCGGTGCGCCAGTTCGCCGTCGAGCGTTTCGCCGAGATGGAACGCCGCTATGCGCCCGAAATCGAGCAGGCGGGGACTGACATCACGGCCCGCGCCCGGGTGCTGTCCGAGGCCCTGAGCCGTGACGGCTTCGTCGCTTCCGCGGCCTCGATTGAGGCGAAAGCGCCCCTGCCGGCAGCGCTCTCGAGCGTCCAGCTGTGCCAGGGCCACTGCCCCATCCAGCAGCTGGCCGCGCAGTTCCCCGTGTTCTGCGATGTGGAGACCGAGGTGTTCTCCCGGCTGGTCGGCGTCGATGTGCGCCGGCTGTCCACGCTGGCCCGCGGCGGCCATGTCTGCACCACCCACATACCTACAGGCCGTCCGGCGGCCGCGGGGCCTCACAGCACCGCTGCCGCACCGGGCAACCTGGACGAAGTATCCAACCATCTGCAAGAAAGGCCGTGATGACGGACCAACTATCAGAGAACAAGGTTGCTGAATCTACTGTGATTTCGGAAATTCTGGAAAAGAATCCCGAGCTCCACGGAATCGGCACCTACGAATACGGCTGGTCCGACAAGAACGACGTCGGCGCCAACGCCCGCCGCGGCATCAATGATGAGGTTGTCCGCGACATTTCGGCTAAGAAGAACGAGCCGGAATGGATGCTGGACCTGCGCCTCAAGGGCCTGAAGTACTTCGACCGCAAACCCATGCCCACGTGGGGTGCGGATCTCTCCGGCATCGACTTCGACAACATCAAGTACTTCGTGCGCTCCACGGAGAAGCAGGCCAAGACGTGGGAAGACCTTCCCGAGGACATCCGGAACACCTATGAGAAGCTGGGCATCCCGGAAGCCGAGCGCAGCCGCCTCGTCTCCGGCGTCGCAGCCCAGTACGAGTCCGAGGTTGTCTACCACCAGATCCGCGAGGACCTGGAGGAGCAAGGCGTCATCTTCCTGGACACGGACACCGCGCTGCGCGAACACCCGGAAATTTTCCAGGAGTACTTCGGCACCATCATCCCGGTGGGCGACAATAAGTTCGCTTCGCTGAACACTGCGGTCTGGTCCGGCGGTTCCTTCGTCTACGTGCCCAAGGGAGTCCACGTGGACATCCCGCTGCAGGCCTACTTCCGCATCAACACGGAAAACATGGGCCAGTTCGAGCGCACGCTGATCATCGCGGACGAGGACTCCTACGTCCACTACATCGAAGGCTGCACCGCACCGATCTACACCTCGGACTCGCTGCACTCCGCCGTCGTGGAGATCATCGTGAAGAAGGGCGCCCGCGTCCGCTACACGACCATCCAGAACTGGTCCACCAACGTGTACAACCTGGTCACCAAGCGCGCCATCTGCGAAGAAAACGCGACGATGGAGTGGATCGATGGCAACATCGGCTCCAAGGTCACCATGAAGTACCCGGCCGTCTACCTGGTCGGCGAAGGCGCCAAGGGCGAGACCCTGTCCATCGCATTCGCGGGGGAGGGCCAGCACCAGGACACCGGCTCAAAGATGGTCCACATCGCACCGAACACCAAGAGCTCGATCGTGTCCAAGTCCGTGGCCCGCGGCGGCGGCCGTGCCGCGTACCGCGGCCTGGTCCAGGTCCGGGAAGGCGCCAAGCACTCGGCCAACACGGTCCGCTGTGACGCCCTGCTGGTGGACACCATTAGCCGCTCGGACACGTACCCGTACATCGATATCCGCGAGGACGACGTGACCATGGGCCACGAGGCCACGGTCTCGCGTGTCAGCGAAGAGCAGCTGTTCTACCTGATGTCCCGCGGCATGCGCGAAGACGAGGCCATGGCGATGATCGTCCGCGGCTTCATCGAGCCGATTGCCCGCGAGCTGCCGATGGAATACGCCCTCGAGCTGAACCGACTGATTGAACTGCAGATGGAAGGATCGGTCGGTTAATGACTGACATCACTACTGAAAAGGCCCGCATCGGCGCGCCCTCGGCCAAGCCGTTCATCAACGGTTTCACCGAGGAAGGCGAGAGCCTTTCACCGTTGAACGCCGCAGAGTCCAAGTCACCGCTGGCCGGCGAAGCGGTCAAGCGCCACTCGCACGGCGGCGGCGTCGGCATCCCGGACAGCTCACGTGCCGGCCGCCTGACCTCCTACAAGCTGGCGGACTTCAAGCCGCTGACCGGCATGGAGGAAGACTGGCGGTTCACTCCGCTCAAGCGCCTCCGCGGCCTGCACACGGACGTCCTCAACGGGGCCGCACCTTCCGTGAGCGTCACCGCTCCGGACAGTGTCACTGTGGAAACCGTCGGCCGGGACGACCGCCGGATCGGCTCCGCGGCCATCCCCGAGGACCGGGTCTCCGCGAACGCCTGGGAAAACTTCACCGAGGCCACCGTCATCACGGTTCCCGCCGAGGTCCAGGTCGACGGCGAGGTCAGCGTCCTGCTGACCGGCCAGGGCACCGAGGCTTCCGCGCAGCACGTCGTGATCGTCGCCGAGAAGTTCTCCAGGTCCGTCGTGGTCCTGGACCACCAGGGCACCGCCGTCGTCTCGGAAAACGTCGAGATCCTCGTGGGGGACGGCGCACAGCTCACCGTCATCTCGCTCCAGGAATGGGACGACGACGCCGTGCACGCCTCCTCCCAGCAGGTAAAGCTCGGCCGCGACGCCAAGTTCAAGCACATCGTCGTCAGCCTCGGCGGCGACCTTGTGCGCGTCACGCCGTCGGCACGCTTCACTGCCCCGGGCGCCGAAGTGGAACTGTTCGGCCTGTACTTCGCCGACGCCGGCCAGCACCTCGAGCAGCGCCTCTTCGTGGATCACGCGGTGGCCAACTGCAAGTCCAACGTGCTGTACAAGGGCGCCCTGCAGGGCCGCAACGCGCACACCGTCTGGGTGGGCGACGTCCTGATCCGCAAGGAAGCAGAAGGCACCGACACCTACGAGGCCAACCGCAACCTGGTCCTCACTGACGGCGCCCGCGCGGACTCCGTGCCGAACCTGGAGATCGAGACCGGCCTGATCGCCGGCGCCGGCCACGCCAGCGCCACCGGACGGTTCGACGACCAGCACCTGTTCTACCTGATGGCCCGCGGCATTCCGGAAGAGGTGGCCCGCCGTCTGGTGGTCCGCGGCTTCCTGAACGAGATCATCCAGCAGATCAAGGTTCCCGCCATCGAAGAGCGCCTCACGGCCGCTGTCGAGCGTGAACTCGCGGCAACGGACAACTAGTGCGCAGCACTAGAGAACACGGAATCTTTTCATGACTGAACAGCCACGGGGCGAGCTCGTCTGCAACGCCAGCGAGATCCAACTCAAGCAGGCGCTGAGGATCCTGGTCGACGACTATCCTGTCGCGATCGTGAAGGACTCGATGGGCGAAATCCATGCCATCGGTGACACCTGCTCGCATGCGGACATCTCCCTCTCCGAAGGCGAGGTGGAAGGCTGCAAGATCGAGTGCTGGGGCCACGGCTCCCAGTTCGACCTGCGTAGCGGCGAGCCGCTCCAGCTGCCGGCCTATGATCCTGTTCCCGTCTTTGCCGTGACCGTGCTGGACGACGAGGTCTATGTGGACTTCACCAACGTCCTGAACGGCGCCGAGGCACCGACCTTCAGCTGACCCGCGGTCAGCAACGCACCAGAAAACTCATCGCCAAGAAACCGCACAGTGCCGGACGGCACGGTGCAGAGGAGAACAAGACATATGTCGACTCTTGAGATCAAGGACCTGCACGTCAGCATTGACACCGAGCAGGGCACCAAGGAAATCCTGAAGGGCGTCAGCCTGACCATCAGGACCGGCGAGACGCACGCCATCATGGGCCCCAACGGCTCCGGCAAGTCCACCCTGGCGTCCACCATCGCCGGCCACCCGCGCTACAACGTGACCGCCGGCACCATCACAATGGACGGCGAAGACGTCCTCGCCATGACCGTGGACCAGCGCGCCCGTGCCGGCCTGTTCCTGGCCATGCAGTACCCCGTTGAGGTCCCCGGCGTCAGCATGACCAACTTCCTGCGCACCGCCAAGACCGCGATCGACGGCGAAGCCCCCAAGCTGCGCACGTGGACGAAGGACGTCAAGGCTGCCATGGCGCAGTTGCGCATCGACGCCGACTTCACCCAGCGCAACGTCAATGAAGGTTTCTCCGGCGGCGAGAAGAAGCGCGTCGAGATCCTCCAACTGGAGCTCTTCAAGCCGAAGTTCGCCATCCTCGACGAGACCGACTCCGGCCTCGACGTCGACGCACTCAAGGTTGTCTCCGAGGGCGTCAACCGCGCCCACGCCGAAGGCAACATGGGCACCCTGCTCATCACGCACTACACTCGGATCCTGCGCTACATCAAGCCGGAATTCGTCCACGTGTTCGTTGACGGCCAGGTTGTGGAACAGGGCGGCCCGGAGCTCGCCGACCGCCTTGAAGAAGAAGGCTACGACCGCTACGCCACCGGCGCAGGGGCGGCCACCATCGCTGCCGCTGACGCGGCGGCACAGGCCTAGTTAGGACTCCGCCATGACCGAACTAAATGTGGCCCGCACGGGCCTCGAGGATGTTGAAGAGGCACTCAAGGATGTGATCGACCCGGAACTCGGGGTCAACATTGTTGATTTGGGCCTGCTGTACGGCCTGAAGTACTCAGACGACGACGGCGCCCTGCTCATCGACATGACGCTCACGACGGCCGCCTGCCCTCTCACCGATGTAATCGAGGAGCAGGTCGGCAAGTCCCTCGACGGGGTCGTCGACGAGTGGCGCCTCAACTGGGTGTGGATGCCGCCGTGGGGTCCGGAACGGATCACCGAAGACGGCCGCGACCAGATGCGTGCCCTCGGCTTCAACATCTAGGTCCCGCTGACGACGACGCCGGCCCCACCTCACAGAGGCGGGGCCGGCGTCCTCGTTTCATCTATTGCTCCACAGACGCCCTATCGGCGCGCCACAACGGCAGCTGTTGGGGCGGCCGATGGGGCTACGGTGCGGCGACGGCGAAGGTGTCGCACTGGTTGATGTCGCCCGTGGTGTAGCCGCGGTAGAACCACTTCTGCCGCTGATCGCCGGAGCCGTGGGTCCAGGACTCCGGGGAGACCCGGCCGGTGGCAGCCTTCTGGATCCGGTCATCGCCGACGGCCGAGGCGGCGGAGAGGGCATCCCGCAGGTCCTGTTCCGTCAGCGGATCCAGGAACGGCAGCCCGGTGGTGGGGTCGTTTGTGGTGCTCGCGTGCCGCGCCCACAGACCGGCGTAGCAGTCAGCCTGCAGCTCCACGCGGACGGCACCGGATTCCGGCCCCTGGGGATCCTGCTGGGCACGGTCCAGATTCCCGAGCACGTTCTGGACATGGTGGCCGAACTCGTGGGCCACGACGTACTCCTGCGCCAGCGGGCCGCCCGAGGATCCGAAGCGGTCCACGAGTTCCTGGAAGAAGCCCGGGTCAAAGTAGGCTGTCGAGTCGGCCGGGCAGTAGAACGGACCGACCTCGGAGGTCGCCGCGCCGCAGCCGGTACCGGTGCCGCCGGCGAAGATCACGGTCTCGGGCTGGGGATACTTTTTGTTGTACTGGGCCAGGTAGGCCGGCCAGAACGCGTTGAGGCTGTTCACGGTACCCGTAATCCTGCAGTCAAGCCGGGCATCGGCATCCGCGCCGGTCTTGCAGGCCGGGCTGGTGCCCTGGCTTTGCGCGCCGGGGTCCTGGGTGGTTCCGGTGAGTCCTTCGAGCAACTGCGGATCGATCCCGAGGAGGGCGGCGATCAGGAGCACGATGCCGCCACCGATGCCCACCCCGACTTTGCTGCCGCGGCCCATGCCGCGCCGGTCCTGGACCTGGGAAGGGTCCAGCTGGACGTTGTCATTGAAACTCATGCTGTCACAATATCGGTTACCGGGAACGGGAGCGCCAACGGCCGGTAAAGTTGAACCGATGCCCTTTCTCGACAGACTCCAGCGCTGGGCCGACGAGCGCCCCGACGGTACCGCCGTCGTCGTGGCCGGACAACGGCTGGGCTGGGCGGAGCTAAGGGAGGCCGCCGCCGCACTAGTTGGCGCTGCTCCGGCGGTCACCGTGCTCTCGGAAGGCAACTCCCTGCACTTCGCCGTCGCCTTCGCCGCGGCCATCGCCGGCGAACGGCAGTGCGCCGTGCTGGATCCGGCCTGGCCGCGGCAACTGCGGGACGGGATCACGGACAAGATCCGGGAGGCGGTGCCGTCGGCCGCAGCGTTCCCGGCCGGCGTTGAACTCGCCGACGGCCCGCCCGATTCGCCCTTCCTGATCGGGCTCACCTCCGGGACCACTTCCGTCCCGAAGGCCTTCACCCGGACCCGCCGTTCCTGGCAGCAGTCCTTCGACGCTTCCATCGAATTCTTCGCTCTGGTCCCGGACGACAGGACCCTCGCCCCCGGGCCGCTGGCCGCCAGCCTGAACCTCTATGCCCTGGCCGAGTGCCTTTACGCGGGTTCGGAATTCCACACGCTGGAAAATTTCGACGTCGGTGACGCGCACGCCGCCGTGAGCCACGACGGGATCACCCGGCTCGTCCTCGTCCCCACCATGCTGCGGCTGCTCAGCGAACGGGGCCTCAGCGGCGGGGTGGACGCCTCGGGCATCGGCACCATCATCTGCGCCGGCTCAAAGCTGGATGCCCGGACCCTTGGGGCGGCCCGCCGCTGGGCGCCCAACGCCACAATCTTCGAGTACTACGGCGCCTCGGAGCTCAGCTTCGTCTCTGGCGCCGGCCTGCGTCCCGGGCAGCAGCCGGAGCCGGGCGGAACCGGCATCGGGAAGCCTTTTCCCGGCGTCGCAATCCGGATCCTCGATGACGACGGCACGGCACTGCCGGACGGCACTGACGGCAACATTTGCGTCCGCAGCGGCATGGTCAGCGACGGCTATCTCTGGGGCGACGACGGGCAGGCCCTGCAGAGCTTCGACGGCTGGCACACCGTGGGGGACCAGGGCTACCTCGACGACGGGACCCTGCACATGCTCGGGCGGCGCTCGGACATGATCATCACCGCCGGCACCAACGTTTACCCCCACGAAGTGGAGCTGGCTCTGGCCTCGGTTCCCGGGGTCACCTCCGCGGTCGCCGCCGGGCTGGCGGACGATCTCCGCGGCCAGCGGGTGGTGGCCGCCGTCGTACCGTCCCACGGCGGGATCACCGCAACCCAGCTGAAGGCGGGCGTCGAGGACGTGCTCGCACGGAACAAGCGGCCGATGGAGTACTTCGCGCTGGCCGAGCTTCCGCTGACTGACCGCGGCAAGGTCAGCAGGCAGCTCCTGCTTGACTGGATCGCCGGCAACGACCCCCGGATCCGGCGACTTGGCTGAGCTCCGCGGGACGGGTGTTCCGGAGGTGCGGGCCTCGCCGGAGAATCAGCCCCTTCCGGACCACCGGCAACCCGTCATTATCGCCGCACGCCGCACCCCGGTCTGCCGCGCCAACGGCGCCCTGAAGGCCTTGCGCGCCCACGAGCTGCTGGCCCCTGTTCTGCGCAGCCTGCTCGGGGAGGCCGGGGTTTCGTCCTCAGCGGTGGCGGATGTCGTGATCGGCAATGCGGTTGGCGGCGGCGGGAACGTGGCCAGGCTCGCGGCCCTCGAAGCCGGACTGCCCGTCAGTGTCCCCGGCATCACGGTGGACCGCCAGTGCGGTTCCGGGCTGGACGCGATCGTCCTGGCGTCCCGGCTCGTGGCGGCCGGCGGGTCCATCGGCGGCGGCGTATATCTTGCCGGCGGGGTGGAGAGCATCAGCACGGCACCGCTCCGGGCCCACCGGGATGCCGACGGGGCCCCGGAGTTCTTCGCCAGGGCGCAGTTTGCACCCCTGGCCCTCGGCGATCCGGACATGGGGGTTGCCGCCGAAAATGTGGCCGCCCGCTTCGGTATCAGCCGGGAGCGGCAGGACCGGCTGGCGCTGCGCAGCCACCGGCGCGCCCTGGCTTCCGCCGCGGCGGGCTTCTTCGACGCCGAGATCGTTCCGCTGGCTGGTGTTGCCGGACCGGGGGGCTTCCGCTCGGTCGGTTCCGACGACGGGCCGCGCCGGGGCCTCACGGAGGCTGTGCTCTCCCGCTTCCCGCCGGTGTTTGCTCCGGGCGGCACCGTCACCGCGGGGAACTCCTGCTTCGACGCCGACGGAGCCGCCGCCGTCGTGATCACCTCCGTGGAGCGCGCCCGCGAACTCGGCGCCAGCGACGGGTTACTCCTGCTGGGCGCGGACACTGCCGGAGTGGACCCGCAACTGCTGGGAATCGGGGCGGCTGCGGCGGGGGAGCGGCTGCTCGCGGCCTTGCACGCGACACCACCCGACCTGGATCTGGTGGAGTTCAACGAGGCCTTTGCGGCCCAGTGCCTCGCGTGCCTGGAGCTGCTGGGTATCGATCCGGAGCGTGCCAACCTCGACGGCGGCGCACTGGCTTTGGGTCACGCCTACGGGGCCTCCGGCGCGGTGCTCGTGACGCGGATCCTGGCCCAGGCACGCCGCCGTGGGGTGGACGGACAGCTGGCCCTGGCCCTGATCAGTATCGCCGGGGGCATGGGCACCGCCGCACTGCTGGAATACCGCGCCTTCCCCTGACCACCGCGGGACATGCCCATTCCTGGGCTCGGCCAGTGGACATAGTGGGCCTATGTCCACGGGCCCGCGTCAGGGGAGGGCATGTCCCCCGGGGGCAGCGGGCCGGGTGTGCCTCTTGGCCTCGTGCCTGCCCTCGTCCTCGTGCCTGCCCTTGGCCTCGAGCTTGGCCTCGTCGTCGTGCTCGGCCTCGCCCAGTCCCCGGGCCGCAAGAGCATCGCCGGTCTGCCGGGCGAAGGCCACGGTGGTGATGAAGACCGGGAGTATCAACGCCCGGGGGTTGCGTTCCAGTCCGCGGGCCCGGGCGGAATCGCGGACATCGCTGTACGCGCCCGCGATAAACGGGATGCTGCGGAGCATGATGGCGATCGTCAACGCGAAGCGCTCCGGATCCGCACCCAAGCGCCGGAACGGCCTCGCTAGGGAAGCTACCCCGTCCAGCAGTCGCTGCACGGGAGTGGTGGCGGTGAGGATTGATGCCGCCACAATACAGACCAGCACGTTGAGCACGATCCGCGCCGCAGTGGGTCCGCCGAGCTGCCACCACTGGAACAGCCCGATCACCGCCAGGACCGGCAGCACAGGACGGACCGCCCGGAACAGCCGCGACAGACCCGCACCGCTGAGCAGGAACAGCGCGCACATCAGGACAAAGGATGCGGCCGCTACGGCCCAGTCCACGATCAGGAATGACGCCATGCCGCAGCTGAGGACCAGCAGGAACTTCAGCCATAGCGGTGCGCGGTGCAGCAGGGAGTCGCCGGGCACATAGTTCGCCAGCAGGAATCCGTGGCCGCTCACAGCTGCCCCAGCCTCCGCTCCTCAAGAGGCCGGCTCTCCAGGCGCGGCGGTTCCAGCCCCGCGCCGGAAGCCGGGAGAACCGCCGCACAGAGCGCCCGGTAGTGGGCGACGGCGGCGGCCGGACCGCCGTCGAACACGACCGTACCGGCGTCGACGACGAGCACCCGGTCCATGTCCAGCGCGAGTTCAAGGTCGTGGGTTGAGAGGATGACCTGCTGGCGGAGTCCGGCCAGGGTCCGGCGGAGCAGTTCCCGGTTGCGCAGGTCCAGCAGGGTCGACGGCTCGTCCAGGACCAGCACCTTCGGGTCCACGGCGAGGACCGCGGCGAGGGCCAGGAGCTGGCGTTCCCCGCCGGAGAGTTCGTAGATGCTCTGGTCCGCCAGGTGCAGCAGCCCAAAGCGGTCCAGGGTTGCCTCCGACTGCCTGCGCCGCTCCGCGGAATTCCGGACCGAGCGCCTGAGCGACAGCTCAACGTCCTCGCGGCCGGTGGGCATCACCAGCTGCGACAGCGGGTCCGTAAAGACAAATCCCACGCGGCGGCGGACTTCCCGAACTGCGCGGACGGTATCCGAGCCGTCCACCAGCACGGAGCCGCTGGTCGGCGCCACAAGCCCGTTCAGGAGCCGCAGCAGGGTGGACTTGCCGGAGCCGTTGGCGCCGATGACGCCGATCCGCGGCTCCCCGAGGTCCAGCGACACCCCCTGGAGCAGGGTCTTGGGTTCGGTGCGGCCGTCAACCTGGACCCGCACCGCCACCCGGTCCAGGACAATGCTCACCGGCGGACTTCCGCCGTCGCGCCGTCGCCCGCCCGGACCCGGCGGATGAGCAGATCCGGAAAGGCCTTGTGCAGCGCCAGGGCGATGGTCACGGCCAGTGCGTTCTTGATCACATCTCCGGGGTAGAAAACCAGGTCGGCGAGGAAGGCCTTTGAGAAGTCCAGCTTCGCGTTAACCATCATCCCCAGGATTCCGAGGCCGTGGACGAAGATGATGCTGCTCACCATCGCGGCGGCGAAAAGGAGGACCGCACGAAGCCTGCCGGGACGGCCCGCAGTGCGGCGGAATACGACGACGGCCAGCCAGCCCACCGCCGCGGCTGCAAACACGAAGCCGACGATGTAGCCCGCCGAGGGTCCGGCGAGGACGCCGAATCCACTGCGTCCGCCGCTGAAAATAGGCAGGCCGGCGAGGCCCAAGAGAACGTACAGTCCGACGGCGGCGAAAGCCCGCCCCGGGCCGAGCGCCAGCCCCGTGAGCATCACGGCCAGGGTCTGAAGCGTGATGGGGACGCCGAGTCCGCCCACCGGAATGGCGGCAATCAGGGCGGAACCGGCCACGAGCGCGGCGAAGACGGCGATCAGGCCGAGGTCGGTGGCGTTCCAGCGGTGGCGCCGCCGGGCGGGGGTGACGGCAGCGGTGCTGTCGGTCTGCGTCATGGGAGTTCCTATCGAGAGTGAAACGGGGAGCTGCTTCTGATTATGACTTTACGAGCATGGCGGGCGGGGTTTTTTGTAGGTGATGCACTAACGGGCGGGCCGGCAGCTGGAGGGCCGCACCAAAGGGCCCCGGTAGCGCATGGCGGTGCATGGCTGGCACCGCCGTCGTCCGTCGATTCCTCCAGCCGGCGGGCTCTTGTCATCCGGCTGAGGCAGTGCCGGTAGACTGGCAGAGGCCGAACTCTTGGCCACACTGCCCCGGCCCCCTCCAGATTCCATCCGTTGTGCCGCGGCGTTCCCTGTTGTGAAAGGCCTTAGCTGCATTGATTACCGTCCAGGATCTCGAACTGCGCGCCGGCGCCCGCCTCCTTATGGACCAGGTGAGCTTCCGGATCGACAAGGGAGACAAGATCGGCCTTGTGGGCCGTAACGGTGCAGGCAAGACCACACTGACCCGGGTGCTCGCTGGCGAGGGCCTTCCCGCCGGCGGCAAAGTGACCCGCAGCGGCGAGATCGGCTACCTGCCGCAGGATCCCCGGACCCCGGACATGGAGCAACTCGCCCGCGACCGGATCCTTTCCGCCCGCGGCCTGGACATTGCCGTCAACAAGCTCAAGCAGACGCACGAGGACATGGCCAGCGAGGACGCCGAGGTCCAGCGCAAGGCGATGAACCGCTACGACCGGCTGGAATCCGAGTTCCTGGCCGCCGGCGGCTACGCGGCGGAGGCCGAGGCCGCCTCGATCTGCTCCAACCTGGCCCTCCCGGACCGGCTGCTGAACCAGCCGCTGAAGACCCTTTCCGGCGGCCAGCGCCGCCGTGTGGAGCTTGCCCGCATCCTCTATTCGGGCGCCGAGACCATGCTGCTCGATGAGCCCACCAACCACCTCGACGCCGATTCCATCACCTGGCTCCGCGAGTTCCTCAGGAACCACCAGGGCGGGCTGATCGTGATCAGCCACGACACGGAACTGCTCGAAGCCACGGTCAACAAGGTGTTCCTGCTGGATCCCAACCGCGCCCAGATCGACTTCTACAACATGGACTGGAAGCGCTACCTCCAGCAGCGCGAAACGGACGAGCGTGCCCGCAAGCGGGAGCGCGCCAACGCGGAGAAGAAAGCCCAGGTCCTCATCGACCAGGCCAACAAGATGCGCGCCAAGGCCACCAAGGCCGTCGCCGCGCAGAACATGGCCAAGCGCGCCGAGCGCCTGCTGGGTGGCCTCGAAGCCGTGCGCGCCACCGACCGCGTGGCAGCCCTACGCTTCCCGGATCCGTCGCCGTGCGGCAAGACCCCGCTCACCGCGGACGGCCTCAGCAAGTCCTACGGCTCACTGGAAATTTTCACCGACGTGGACCTCGCCATCGACCGCGGCTCCAAGGTTGTCATCCTGGGCCTCAACGGCGCCGGCAAGACCACCCTCCTGCGCATGCTGGCCGGCGTCGACAAGCCGGACACCGGTGAAGTCGTTGCGGGCCACGGCCTGAAAGTGGGCTACTACGCCCAGGAGCACGAGACACTCGACGTGGACCGCACCGTGCTGCAGAACATGCGCTCCTCCGCCCCGGACATGAACGACGCGGAAGTACGCAACATCCTGGGCTCGTTCCTCTTCTCAGGCGACGACGTCGACAAGCCCGCCGGTGTGCTGTCCGGCGGCGAGAAGACCCGCCTGGCCCTGGCTACCATCGTGGCCTCAAGTGCGAATGTGCTGCTCCTCGACGAGCCCACAAACAACCTCGACCCGGCCAGCCGCGCCGAAATCCTCGGGGCCCTGAGTAACTACACCGGCGCCGTCGTGCTGGTGAGCCACGACGAAGGTGCCGTCGCTGCGCTGAACCCCGAGCGTGTTGTGCTGCTGCCCGACGGCATCGAGGACCACTGGAACGAAGACTACCTGGACCTGATCACGCTGGCGTAGCCTCTTCCGGGTGGGCGGCTTCGCGCCTCGCCCGCATGATTTGCCGCGTGCTCGCTTGTGCCGACGTCGCCTTTTCGCATTCGCTAGCGGACTTTAAGAACTTGGGCTTCGGTGATCCGGTGCAGCTCTTCGTAGCTAATCGAAAACATCGAGTGGTGGTCGCCCGCGCCCGCCCAGAGCACGGGGTGGGCTGACAGAGACTCGTCCAGCAGGGTCCTGATCCGTTCCGGATGCCCCACCGGGGCCACACCACCCACTTCCTGGCCGGTGTGCTCCAGGACGAAGCCGGGGGTGGCGCGGCGGATCCTGCCGGTGCCCAGCTGTGTGGCAACCTTCCAGACATCAACCCTGGCGGCGCCGCTGGCGAGGATGAGCAGGGGAGAGCCGCCCACGTCGAACACCAGGCTGTTCGTGATCGCGGCGACGTCGCAGCCCAGCGCGGCCGCCGCTGCGGCCGCCGTCGGGACCCCCGACCCGAAGACTCTGACCGTGTCCTCAGCACCTGCCGCGACGAGCGCGCGCTTCACCTTGGCTACTGGTTCCGGGTACACGCGGGCGCTTCTCTAGTAACCCTGGGCGTCCAGGATGGCATCTTCCGCTTCCTCCGCGGTCGCGTTCTTCCGCTTCCGGGGGACCGGCCGGCGTCGGACTGCCGGGCCGCTGGAATGCATGAAACCGTCATCCGCCCCGGCTTCTGCATCCTCGGCGTCAATCGCCGCGTTCCGCGCCTGCTGCCGGGCCGCGTAGCCAAAGCCGATGAACAGCAGCACACCGAAGGCGAACCACTGCAGCGAGTAGGACAGGTGTGTTCCCTCATTGGTGGACGGCTTGGGAAACGGGAAGGGCATCTCAGCCACGGCCGGGCTTTCCGCGGCCAGCTGGCCGTAGGCGCCGGTGAGCAGCGGATAGCCCAGCTGCGCGGAGTAGGCGGCGAGGTCAATCGAAGCCAGCTGGCCGTCCGGGGCGCCGCGCTGGAGCTCTGGCTCGGCCGGCTTGAGGCGGGCAATGACGGTCACGGTGCCCTGCGGCGGCGCAGGAACCGAGTCGGGCCGGCCCGGATTGCTGTTGCCGATCGGCAGCCAGCCCCGGTCGATGACGACGGTTTCTCCCGTTTCGAGTCGAAGGGGAACCACGACTTCGTAGCCGGGCTGCCCGTTGAGCGGCCGGTTGCGGACGATGCGCTGGCCGGACAGGTCGTAGCTGCCCTTCAGTTCCACCTGGGTCCACTCGCGGTGCGCGTCCAGCGAGCTGAACTGGTCCGCGACCTCAGCGAACGGCACGGGAGCGGCGGAATAATTGGAGGTGACGCGGTTGATTTCGGCCAGCGTCTCCGCCCGGCGGTCCATCTGCCATCGGCCCAGACCCACACAGGCGGCGGCGAAGATCGCGGCCAGCAACAGGTACCCCAGCCATTTGCTGGAGAAGAGAAAACGGTACATTCATCTTGCCTTGCCGGCGTCGTCCAACGCCATGGTTTCTTTCCAGAGCCCGCGGGTCTGGAGATAGTCCTCGAACCAGTCCCGGTGCTCTCCGCAGGCGAGCCAGATCTTGCGCCGCTCCGGTGTGTGGATTTTCGGGTTGTTCCACAACAGCTGCCATTCTGCGGCTGCCCGGCAGGCCTTGCGCGAGCAGACTGCTTCGGACGGCCCGGCCGCCCCGCCGTTTCCGGCCAGGTCAAGAAGGTTCATGAGGCTGCCCGCCCGTGCTCGCCGTCGTCGTCGGCACGTTCTTCGTCGTCGGCCAGCTCACCCTGCAGCAGCGTCAGCGACGGGTCCTCAGGCGCGGGGACCCCGGAACCGGCGCCTGTCTGGGGCGCGGCGGCCGCGGCGGAAAGTTCGCCCAGGGGAACGTAGTCCAGCAGGGAATCGCTGTGGATCTCGGCCTTGTCACTGCCGTTGGCGATGATGACGGCAACCCAAGGCAGGAACACGGCGCCGATGACCGGGATCACCTTGAACCAGCCGTCCACCACAAAGATCAGGATCAGGCACACCATGCGTATGCCCATGGCCACGGCGTACTTGATCATCCGCTGGCGCATCTCTTCGGAGTGCGCGGTGGCGGCGTCCGTAATGCTGTGTACCTCGGTGTCACCAGATGGTTCATCCGGGTTCCCGGGCATCGGCACACCTGATCGGTTTTTGAGTGTCAAGGCTGTCAGATCACGCTCCCAAGGCTTACTACAATTCTCTCACCATCGGGGGAGCCGCCCAAACACATGACTGCCGGGCGCTAAGATCGGAGGCAGGAAAATCCAGCCCCCAGCGCGGCGCCGTTGCGCCGCAGAATCCCGGAGCACCAACATGCCTGAAGCAGCTACCACCGGCCGCAGCGTCCTGATCACCGGCGGCAACCGCGGAATCGGCCTCGCCATCGCGGAAGCCTTCCTCGCCAATGGAGACAAGGTTGCCGTTACGTACCGCAGCGGGTCGACGCTTCCCGAGGGTATCCTCGGCGTCAAGGCCGACGTCACCGACGAAGCCTCCGTGGACGCCGCGTTCACCGAGGTGGAGGCGGCCCACGGCCCCGTTGAGGTGCTCGTGGCGAACGCCGGCATTACCAAGGACACCCTGCTGATGCGCATGAGCGAGGACGATTTCACGTCCGTCATCGACACCAACCTCACCGGCGCCTTCCGCGTCATTAGGCGGGCCTCCAAGGGCATGATCCGGGCACGCAAGGGCCGCGTGGTGCTGATTTCCTCGGTGTCCGGCCTGTACGGCGCGCCGGGCCAGATCAACTACTCGGCCTCCAAGGCCGGCCTCGTCGGCATCGCCCGTTCCCTGACCCGCGAACTCGGGGGCCGCGGCATCACCGCGAACGTGGTGGCCCCCGGCTTCATCAACACGGACATGACTGCGGAGCTGCCCGAGGCAACCCAGAAGGACTACCTGTCCAAGGTCCCGGCCGGCCGCTTCGCCGAAGCCTCCGAGGTAGCGAACGTTGTCCGCTGGATCGCCAGCGATGAGGCCGCCTACATCTCCGGCGCCGTCATCCCGGTCGACGGCGGCCTCGGCATGGGCCACTAGGCACTATCCGACGACGGGTTCCGGCTGCCCGGCCACGGGACTTGTTGCCCTTAACACCGTGCGCCCTCGGGTGTGTAATGGGGCTACAGCCCTTGACCGCACCAGGGCAGGGCATGGATCCAGGAGGACAATCATGGCTGAACTCAACAAGTGGGTACCGTCGGACGTGTTGGAGCCGATTAGGCGTTTCCTGGACGGTGACCTGACGATGACGTCGTCCATCAAGGTCGAGCAGTTCGTGGACGGCAGCACCCTGGTGGTGCGCGCGGAAGTGCCAGGGATAGATCCTGACAAGGACGTCGAGGTCTCGGTCAGCGAGGGGATGCTGCACATCAAAGCCGAACGCGAGGAGAAGACCGAGCACAGGGGAAAGACCGGCTACCGCTCGGAGTTCCGCTACGGCTCGTTCACGCGCAGCATTGCCCTGCCGCCGGGCGCCCGGGAAGAAGACATTACGGCCACCTACAAGGACGGTGTCCTGGAAGTGAGGGCACCTGCCCCCGTGACGGCGCCGGACGCATCCGCAAAGAAGATCAGGATCGACCACAGCTGAAGCTAGCCGGCGTTCTCGCGGGCTTCCCGCAGCCAGTCCGCCACCTCGGCGTCGAGCTCGTCCACGGTGTGCAGCTCGAGATGATGCATCCACACACCGGGGGACGGGCTGGCCACTTCCTTGAACCTGGTGGAGTCGATGCGCCGCGGCAAGGCGATGGACAGTACGGCCGGGATGTCGGAATCAAGGTACCGGCCGGGCCACCAGAGGTAGGCAAAGCCGCGCTTTCCCCGGAATGCCACCTGGCTTTTCGTCGCCCGCATCGTCGCCCGCATCGTCGCCGGCGCCGTGGTGGCCAGCAGCCGCTCCACGGCATGGCACAGTTCCAGGCCCCTGGTCGAGCCGCTGAAGACCTGCTCCGGCGTCGATTCCCCGCCCACGCCGCGCGGCACGGAGCCGCCGCGGCGCGTGCTGTGTGGCCTTTCCATGCCCGCGAGCCTACGCCGCCGCGCACAGCCGGAACTAGCCCGGTACGGCTTCTTTGTGGAACCCGGACAACCGAAAACCCCTGCACCGCTGGCATGATGGACTGCAGACCCACCGTTTTTGGACGTTTGGAACAAAGGAGATCGTATGGGACTGCTGGATAACAAGACCGCAATAGTGACCGGTTCATCGAGGGGCATCGGCGCCGAAGTCGCCAAGTTCCTCGCCGCCGAGGGCGCCGCCGTCGTCGTGAACTACCGACAGAAGGCACCGCGCGCCAACAAGGTGGTCGCGGAGATCGAGGCCGCCGGCGGCCGCGCTGCCGCCGTGGGCGCAGACCTCACCACCCAGGAAGGCGTCCAGGCCCTGGCCAGCGCCGCCATGGAGAACTTCGGCTCACTCGATGTCCTGGTCCTCAACGCTTCCGGCGGGATGGAATCCGGCATGGAGGAGGGCTACGCGCTCAAGCTCAACCGCGACGCCCAGGTGAACATGCTCAACGCTGCCGTGCCGCTGATGCCCGAGGGCTCCCGCGTGGTCTTCGTAACCAGCCACCAGGCCCACTTCATCAACACCGTGCCCACCATGCCGGAGTACGAGCAGGTGGCCCGCAGCAAGCGCGCCGGCGAGGACGCGCTCCGCGAGCTCGTCCCGAACCTGGCCGAGAAAGGCATCTCGCTTGTCGTCGTCTCCGGCGACATGATCGAGGGCACCGTCACTGCCACCCTGCTGGACCGCTCCAACCCGGGCGCCATCGAGGCACGCCGTGCCGAGGCCGGGAGGCTCTACTCGGTCAAGGAGTTCGCCGCCGAGGTCGCAAAGATGGTCACGGCCGACGTCGAGCCCGGTCACACCGAATACGTCGGCGGAGCCGACTACTTTGGTACGACGGCATCCGAGAAGAGCAACAACTAGGCACCAGCCTTCTAGGCGGAACGCAATGAAGGCCGGGGCAAACTGCCCCGGCCTTTGTTGTTGTCAGTCCAGCGTCAGACCCCCGCGATGTGCCGGACGGCGTCGAGGTAGGGCAGGTTCACCGCGGCGTCAGCGACGGCACGGACGGCCGGCTTGGCGTTGAACGCGATGCCGATCCCGGCGGCGCCGAGCATGTCAAGGTCGTTGGCGCCGTCGCCCACGGCAATCGTGTGCTCCATCGGGATGCCTTCCTTCGCGGCCCATTCGCGCAGATACTTCTCCTTGGCCGCGCGGTCGATCACGTCGCCGAGGACCTTCCCGGTCAGCGCGCCGTCGACGATTTCAAGCTCGTTGGCGATCCAGTAGTCCAGGCCGAGGCCCTCGGCGATCGGCCGGAGGATCTGGTTGAAGCCTCCGGACACCACGGCAACCGCGTGGCCCGCGGACCGGAAGGCCGCCACCAGCTCGGCCGCGCCCAGGCTCAGTGTCACTTCGGCACGGACGGAAACGACGACGTCGGCGGGCAGCCCGGCAAGGACTGCGACCCGGGCGTGCAGGCTCTGGGCGAAGTCCAGTTCGCCGCGCATTGCGGCCTCTGTCACCGCGGTGACTTCCTCGCGTTTGCCGGCGTAGGCGGCGAGGAGTTCGATGACCTCCTGCTGGATCAGCGTCGAGTCGACGTCCATGATGAGGAATTTCCGCGGGGCGTTACGCAGGGCACCCGGCACGATGGCGGTGTCCACGCCGTCGACGCCGTTGTCCGCTACCTCCCGGCGCAGCCCGGCCAGCGCAGTTTCGCCGTCGACGTCGGCGGGGCCGGTCTCCAGCGATCCGTGGGCGGTATACACCTCGAAGCGGCTGTCTCCGGTGCGGGTCCCGGCGTCGAGCGTCACCCCGGCGGCGGTCAGCGCGGCACGTAGGTGCTGCACCTCGGGATGGGACAGTTTCAGGCCGCAGCTGACTGCGGTCACGTTCAAAGTCATGGCTGCAATCCTAGCGAGCGGCCGGGGGCGGCCCGAATTCGTTGCGTTCCAGTGACGCCGCGGCGCGGGTTCTGCCCGGGCACGGCGTGGGAGCGGTGTTCCGGTTATCAGTCGCCCGCCCTTTTGTCCTAGTGTCTACTCCTATGAGTGATGTTCTTGAAATGGCCGCCGTCAGCGTTGTACGAGGGGCTAAAACCCTCCTGAACAAGGTGGACTGGCAGGTCAAAGAGGGCGAGCGTTGGGTGATCCTGGGCCCCAACGGCGCCGGCAAGACCACTCTGCTGCAGGTCGCCGCCGCCCGGATCCACCCCACGTCCGGCATGGCCGGCATCCTGGAGGAAATCCTCGGCGCCGTCGACGTGTTCGAACTCCGGCCGCGGATCGGCCTGTCCTCGGCCGCCCTGGCCAACCAGATCCCTGAGCAGGAGAAGGTCCTCAACGTCGTTGTGACCGCCGCTTACGGCGTCACCGGGCGCTGGCGCGAGGGCTATGAGAAGGACGACGAACGCCGCGCTTTTGGCCTCCTGAACGAATGGGGCATGGGACTGCTGCTGAACAGGCCGTTCGCCTCGCTCTCCGAGGGGGAACGCAAGCGGGTCCAGATCGCCCGCGCGCTGATGACGGACCCCGAACTGCTACTCCTCGACGAACCGGCCGCCGGCCTCGACCTCGGCGGCCGTGAGGACCTCGTCCACCGGCTCGGCGAACTCGCCCGCGATGAGGATGCCCCCGCGATCGTCCTGGTCACACACCACCTCGAGGAGGTCCCGCCCGGCTTCACGCACGCCATGCTGATGCGCGACGGCGGCGTCGTCGCCCAGGGTCCGCTCGCGGAGGTCCTGACCGCCGAAAACCTGAGCGAGACCTTCGGGCTGCCGCTGGACGTCAGCGTCGCCGCCGGGCGATACACCGCCACCGCCCGCCGCTGACGGGGCCGCTGACAGCGCGTGGAGCTCCTTAACAGCGTCTTCATCTTCGTCGCCGGGCTGTGGGCCGGAACCATCAACAGCGTGGTCGGGTCCGGCACCCTCGTCACCTTTCCGGTCCTCATCGCCCTCGGCTACGCGCCCGTCACGGCGTCCATCAGCAATGCGATGGGCCTTGTGGCCGGAAACGCGGCCGGAGCCTGGGGCTACCGTAAGGAACTCGCCGGCCGCGGCAGGCAGCTCGTCAAGCTCCTGCCCGCTTCCCTCCTGGGCGGCATCACCGGGGCCTACCTGCTGCTGCACCTGCCGGAGAGGGTCTTCCACTATGCGGCCCCCGCGTTGATTGTGCTGGCGCTGCTGATGGTCGTGCTCCAGCCCAGGCTCCAGCAGTGGGTCCGGAACCGGGAACAGAACCCGGAACATGCCATCCGCGACCGGAGCCACGGCGTCGTCCTCGTCGTGCTGGTCTATCTGGCCGGCGTCTACGGCGGGTACTTCGTCGCCGCGCAGGGCATCCTGCTCGTCGGGATCCTGGGTGTGTTCATGACCGGGACCATCCAGAACGCCAACGCGATGAAAAACATCCTGGTCCTCGGCGTAAACGTGGTCGCGGCAGCCTCCTACCTGCTCTTCGCCTTCGATCGGATCAACTGGACCGTCGTCGGGCTGATCGCCGTGAGCTCCCTGATCGGCGGCGTGGTCGGCTCCAGGGTGGGCCGGAAACTCTCCCCGGTGGTCCTGCGCGGGGTCATCTTCAGCCTGGGCCTCACCGCGCTGGGCTTCATGATCGCCAACCTGTTCAAGTGATCCGTTCCCGTGACCCGTTGAAATCTCCCGCTGAAATGGCCCGCCAGTGACGTTCCACCACCTCGAATCCGCCGACGACCCGCGGGTATCCGACTACACCCAGCTGACGGACGTACACCTGCGCAAGCTGCGGGAACCGGCCGAGGGCATGTACATCGCCGAATCCTCCCGCGTATTGCGCCGGGCCCTCGCGGCAGGACACCGGCCGCGCTCCTTCTTCCTCGCCGAAAAATGGCTCGGGGAGCTCCGGGACATCTTTGAGCAGTACCCGGAGGTGCCGGCCTACATCGGCTCCGCCGCGCTCCTCGAGGACATCACCGGCTTCCATCTGCACCGCGGCGCGATGGCCGCCATGCACCGCCCGCAGCCTGTTCCGCTGCCCGGGCTGCTCGCCGGCGCCCGCCGGGTGGCCGTGCTGGAGGACATTGTGGACCACACCAACGTCGGCGCGATCTTCCGCTCCGCCGCGGCACTTGGCGTGGACGCCGTCCTCGTCTCGCCGCGCTGCGGGGACCCGTTGTACCGCCGCAGTGTCCGGGTCAGTATGGGCGCCGTGTTCCAGGTGCCCTGGGCACGGCTGGACGACTGGCCGGGGGACCTGCGGGTGTTGAAGGACCTGGGCTTCACCGTGGCGGCCCTGGAGCTCACCGACGACGCCGTGGACCTCGACGAACTGGCCGTCCGGAAACCGGAGAAGCTGGCCCTCGTGCTCGGCACAGAAGGCGCCGGGATGAGCGCAGGCACCCTCGCCGCCGTCGACCTCACCGTGAAGATCCCCATGCGCACCGGCGTCGACTCGCTCAACGTGGCGGCGGCGTCCGCCGTCGCGTTCTGGGAACTCCGTCCACACCACTGACGCTGTACTGCTGTGCCGCCCGGATTCCGCGGCATAACCGCGCCGCCGGCCGTCGGCAGGGGCGCAGACTTTCCGCTATGATTGATAGCTGGCCGTCCGGTGCATTCCGCCGGCCATCCCATTCATACCTGGCAACTGGCAAAATCCAGTTGTGCGAACAAAGGTCCAATTATGAAGTCTGATACTCACCCGAAGTACGAAGCTGTTGTTTTCAACGACCTGGCTTCCGGCGTCAAATTCCTGACCAAGTCCACCGTGTCTTCCAAGAAGACCATCGAGTGGGAAGACGGAAACACGTACCCCGTTATTGACGTCGAAATCTCCTCCGAGTCCCACCCGTTCTACACGGGCAAGCAGCGCATCATGGACTCTGCAGGCCGCGTCGAGCGCTTCAACGCTCGCTTCAAGGGCTTCGGCGGCAAGAAGTAACTCTCTTCCCCAAGGTCTTTTGGAAAAGCCCGCACCGTTTACGGTGCGGGCTTTTTGCGTCCTGTCCCCGCTCGGCGGTGTGCCTGCGGCCTGGGCGTCGTGGCAGGATGAAGGACATGACAACCCTTCCCGCGGCAACCGGATCCAGCAGCGATGACGACGGCGGCCGCCGCCACGGGGAGTACAAGGTTCCCGGCGGAAAACTCGTGGTGGCCGACTTCGACGTCGTCGACGGCGTCCTGGCCAACGTCTCGCTCAGCGGCGACTTCTTCCTTGAACCGGATGAGGCGCTGCTGGCGATCAACCGGGCCCTCACCGGGCTCCCGGCGGACTTCAGCGCCGCGGACATCGCCGCCGCCGTGAACGCGGACCTGCCCGCTGATGCGGTCCTGTTCGGCTTTTCCGCCGACGCCGTCGCCGTCACCGTCCGGCGCGCCCTCGCTAAAGCCACCGGCTGGGCCGACCACCACTGGAACATCATCGCGCCCTCCGTGCTGAGCACCCACGTCAACGTCGCCCTCGACGAGGTGCTCACCGAGGAGGTCGGCGCCGGCCGCCGCAACCCGACCCTGCGCTTCTGGGACTGGGAGGAACCGTCAGTGGTGATCGGCAGCTTCCAGTCCGTCCGCAACGAACTGTATCCCGCCGGTGTCGAACGCCACGGCATCAGTGTGGTCCGCCGGATCAGCGGCGGCGGGGCGATGTTCATGGAGGCCGGCAACTGCATCACCTACTCGCTGTACCTGCCGCAGACCCTCGTCGACGGCATCAGCTTCGCCGACTCCTACGGCTTCCTGGACGCCTGGGTGATGGCCGCCCTCGGGAAGATGGGGATCAGCGCCTTCTACGTCCCACTCAACGATATCGCCACGGACCAGGGCAAGATCGGCGGTGCCGCGCAGAAGCGGCTCGCCAACGGCGGCATGCTGCACCACGTGACCATGAGCTACGACATCGACGCCGACAAAATGGTCGAGGTCCTGCGGATCGGCAAGGAGAAGCTCTCCGATAAGGGCACCACAAGCGCCAGGAAGCGGGTGGATCCGCTCCGCCGCCAGACGGGCCTGGCCCGGGCGGAGATCGTCGCTGCCATGATGGAGGTCTTCACCGAACGCTACGCGGCGACAGCCTCGGAGCTCACCGCCGCGGAGCTCGCCGCGGCGGTCCACCGGGTTGAGGCCAAGTTCGGCACCCCCGAGTGGCTGCACCGCGTGCCGTAAGGCCGGGGGAAGATTCCGCCGGCGCCCCGGCCCCCGCGAAGGCGTATTCGGCCGCTCACCGGAAGGCGCTAGGAGACCGCCTGTGACGCCAGGGCACGGTGCAGGTGGCTGCGCTGTTCAATGATGATGCGGCGCAGCGCCCGCGGCGCTTCCGGGTGTTCGGCCAGCCAGTTATCGGTCCGGGTAATCACGGCGTGCGTATCCGGGTCGGAACCGTTCCCGTCCAGATCCTGCCCGGCCGGGTAGAGGCCACGGACGATCCTGCTGGCAATCTCAATGCTGCGCCCGGCCCACACCTGCTCCAGGCACTCGAAATAGCGGTCAATGAACCCGCCCAGCAGCGACGCCGGGGCGGTGGTGAAACCGGCGATGGTAGCGCTGAGCAGCTGGTTCGAGAGCGAGGTGCCGTTCACGGCTTCCTCCCATGCCGCTTCCTTGACGGCCGGCTCCGGGCGTGCGGCGAGGGCGGTGGCGTGACCGGACTTGCCCGCGGCCGTGTTGTCCCGCGCCAGCTCCTCATCCAGCTGCTCCCGGGTGGCCTGGCCGTTAGCGGCCAGCGCGAGCCACAGGTTCCAGCGCAGTTCGGAATCGACGGCCAGGCCCTCGATGACGGTGCTGCCGGCCAGGATGCCGCGGACCAGGTCGAGGTACCCGGCGTCGAAGCGGCTCGTGGCGGCCAGCGTGCGCGCCCACGCCAGCTGCCGGTCCGAGCCCGGTTCGGCCCGCCGGAGTTCGGTGGCCGCGACGGCCAGGAATCCGCGCCGGATCTCGTCCCGCCGGGCCCTGGGCACGTAGCGCTCGATCGCCGTGACGGCGTTGCCGAGCACATTGAGCAGCACGCCGATTCCTGTTTCGGCGGGGCCGAAGCGCTGCGCGGCATCGACGTAGAGGGACGCCGGCGTGACGGCGTCGCGGGCCGAGTTCCACAGGGCAGTCCAGCAAAGGGCACGGGCCATTGGGTCGCTGAGTTTGTCCAGGGAGCTGCGCACGGTGGATTCGGAGTACGGATCCAGCCGCACCTTCGCGTAGCTGAGATCCTCGTCGTTCACCAGCAGCAGGGCCGGGCGCGCCTTGCCTGACAGTTCCGCCACCTCGGTGCGGCCACCGCTGACGTCGGTCTCGATGCTGTCGGTGCGCACCAGGGCGCCGGCGTCGTCCGTCTCGTAGAGGCCGATGCGCAGCCGGTGCGGGCGGAGTTCCTGCCGGCCGGTGATGGGGTCCTGGGCGTCCTGCACAAGTGTCACGGTGCCCAGCACACCGGCGTGCTCCTCGATCTCGCTGGAGAGGGTAGAGATGCCGGAGGTCTGCAGCCACTGGCGTGCCCATTCCCCGAGGTCGCGGCCGGAGGCGGCGCCGAGCGCGGCCAGGAGGTCGGCCAGGGTGGTGTTGCCGTAGGCGTGGTCCTTGAAGTACTGCCGGGAGCCGGCAACGAACGCCTCGAAGCCCACGAAGGCCACCAGCTGCTTGAGCACCGAGGCACCCTTGGCATAGGTGATGCCGTCGAAGTTCTGCTTCGCCGCCTCAAGGTCCGGGATGTCGGCGACGATGGGGTGCGTGGTGGGCAGCTGGTCTTGCACATAGGCCCAGGCCTTGCGGTTGCTGGCGAAGTTCACCCAGGCCGTGGCCCAGCCCGTGGTCCGGTCGACGCCGAGGGTGCCCATGTAGTCGGCGAAGGATTCCTTGAGCCACAGATCGTCCCACCATTGCATGGTGACGAGGTCGCCGAACCACATGTGCGCCATCTCGTGCAGCAGGGTGTTGGCGCGGGCCTGGTACTGCGAATCGGCGGCCCGCGAGGTGAACACGTAGCTCTCGGTGAAGGTCACCAGCCCCGGGTTCTCCATCGCGCCGAGGTTGTACTCGGGCACAAAAGCCTGGTCGTATTTGCCCCATGGATACGGGAAGTCGAAGAGCTCGTTGAAGAAGTCCAGGCCGTTCTTGGTGAGCGTGAAGAGCGCCCCGGCATCAAAGGAGGGCGCCATCGAGGCACGGCAGTACAGGGCCAGCGGAACGTCCAGGCTGGTTCCGTCGTCGAGCGTCGTGCTCCAGGCGTCCTCGGCCTTGAAGTACGGGCCGGCCAGCACGGTGGTGATGTAGGTGGACATCGCCTTGGTCGGGGCGAAGTCCCAGCGGCTGGTGGCGGGGTCGCTGGCCAGCTGGGTGCGCCGGGATTCGACACCGTTGGAGGCCACCTGCCAGTCCGAGGGCGCCGTCACGTGGAAGGTGAATTCGGCCTTCAGGTCGGGCTGTTCGAAGTTCGCGAAGACCCGGCGGGCGTCGGCCGGCTCGTACTGGGTGTAGAGGTAGCAGTGACCGTCGGCCGGGTCGAAGAAGCGGTGCATGCCTTCGCCGGAGGTGCTGAAGAGGGCCGTGCAATTCACGGTGACCTGGTTCTCGGCCTGGAGGTTGTCGAGGCGGATCCGGGAGCCGTCCACGACGTCGGCGACGGGCAGGCCCACTCCGTTCAGGACCACGCTGTGCACGTCGCTGCCGATGAAGTCCAGGAAGGTGGAGGAGCCCTCGCCGGCGGAGAAGTTGATGATGCTGCGGCTGGTGTAGCCTGCCACAGTCGCCTCCGCAGCCTGCCGGACGTCAAGGGACACGTCGTAGCTGTGGGTGATGATCAGGGCTGAGCGGGCAGCGGCTTCATCGCGGCGCAGGTTCTGGTTCGACACCCAGCCATCTAATCATGCACATCTGTGTCCTGGCCCACTGGCCGGGGCCGCTCAGCCCGCGGGTAGCATCAGCAGTGCTGCGCCCAGCCCCAGCCCGGCAATCAGCAGCCAGGACGCCAGCGCAGCCAGCAGCCCCCGGCCGCCGGTGTGCAGAAGTTGGCCCACCCGGACGGCGGAGCCGAGGCCGAAGAGCGCCATTCCGAGCAGCAGGTCCTGCAGCACCGCGGCAGCCTCGAGGACACCGGGGGAGAGCCAGCCCGTGGAGCGCAGGGCCGCCAGTACCACGAAGCCGATCACAAAGAGGGGGACGATTGGGGGACGTTTCGCACCATCCCCGCTGTCGTTGTCGGTGTCGGAATCGGCATCGGGGCCGGCGTCGGGGCCAAACCGGTGGTGGATTCCGGCGGCGGCGGTCAGCGGCGCGAGCAGGATGACCCGGGTCAGTTTGACGACGACGGCGACCGCCAGCGCCGCCGTTCCGGCGGCCTGCGCGGTGGCGACAACCTGGCCGACATCATGCACCGAAGCCCCGGCCCAGGCCCCGAATGCCTCCGGGCTGAGTCCCAGGGGCTGCATCAGCAGCGGCAGCACACCGATGGCCAGCGTGCCGCACAGAGTCACGAGGGCCACCGGGAGGACGGTGTCCTCTTGCCGGATCCGGCGAACTGCGGCCATGGCCCCGATCGCCGAGGCCCCGCAGATCGAAAAGCCGGTGGCGATCAGCAGCGACACCGGCGGCGGCAGCCGGAACAGCCGGCTGATGCCGTAAGTTCCGGCGAAGGCGGCCAGCACCACGCCCGTGATCAGGAGCAGGGCGGCCCAGCCCAGTCCCAGCACGTCCACGAGGCTGACCTTCAATCCGAGGACCACGATCCCGGCTCGCATGAGGTGTTTGCCCGCGACGTCCAGTCCCGGGCGCCCTGCTCCCGCGATCCAGACGGAGACCCCCGGAAGGTTGGCGGCGAGGAGTCCCAACACCACAGCCAGCGTCATCGCCGGCAGGACCGGGACCAGCGTGTGGACAGCAAGGGAAACCCCGACGGCGGCTGCGGCGGCCAGCAGGCCGGGAACTGCCGCGTACGTGGCTGCTGTGGGCTTCAAGGGGAACAAGGGCACGCACCTACCTTGCCGTAACCGGCCTGAAAATTTGGTGCTCGCCACCCGCCACGGGCGCCCGGAAATGATTTCGTAACGAAAAGGTGGTTGGCTAGTTGCCATGTCTGACCTTTTCCAGGATTACTCCGTAGCCGCCGGCCGCACCGGCGCCTATGACGAGATGTTTACCCCCGGCCAGCAGGCCAGGAAGTCCTACGGCCAGGTTGCCGGGGCCCTGCGGGAACTCTCGCTGGCTGATGTCACGGCCCGCGCCGACTCCATGGCGCGGACGTTCCTGGACCGCGGCGTCACCTTCGACTTCGCGGGGGAGGAACGGCCCTTCCCGCTGGACATCGTGCCCCGGGTCATCCCGGCCGACGAATGGACCGTCCTGGAGAAAGGCGTGGCCCAGCGCGTCCGGGCCCTCGAAGCCTTCCTCAATGACGTCTACGACAAAATGACGGTGGTGGCCGACGGCGTCATCCCGCGCCAGCTCATCACAACGAGCGCCCACTTCCACCGCCAGGTGCACGGCTTCGAGCCCGCCGGCGGCGTCCGCGTCCACATCTCCGGCATCGACGTCGTCCGCGACGCCGAGGGGACTTTCCGCGTCCTCGAGGACAATGTCCGCGTGCCCTCCGGAGTGAGCTACGTCCTGGAGAACCGCCGGGCCATGGCCAAGGGCTTGCCCGAAGCGTTCGGCCAGCAGCTCATCCGGCCGGTCGAAGAGTACCCCCGCCGGCTGCTGTCCGCCCTGCGCAAGACGGCCCCCTCCGGCGTCGACGATCCCACCGTGGTGGTCCTGACGCCCGGTGTCTTCAACAGCGCCTACTTCGAGCACACCCTGCTGGCCGGCCTGATGGGCGTGGAACTCGTGGAGGGCCGCGACCTCATCTGCCGCGGAAACCGGGTCTACATGCGCACCACCGCCGGGGAACAGCGTGTGGACGTGATCTACAAACGGATCGACGACGAGTTCCTGGACCCGCTGCAGTTCCGCGCGGACTCCATGCTCGGCTGCCCGGGCCTCGTGAACGCCGCCCGCGCCGGGGGCGTCACCATCGCCAACGCCGTGGGCAACGGCGTCGCCGACGACAAGCTGGTCTACAGCTATGTACCGGACCTGATCCGCTACTACCTGAACGAGGAGCCGGTGATCGCCAACGTGGACACGTTCCGGCTGGAGGAGAAGGAAGCCCGGGAATACGTCCTGGACAACCTGGCCGAACTCGTGGTCAAGCCCGTGGACGGCTCCGGCGGCAAGGGACTCGTGATCGGCCCGGACGCGTCCAAGGACGAACTCGTTGCCCTGCGCAAGCGCGTCATTGCCGATCCGCGCGGCTGGATCGCGCAGCCGGTCCTGCAGCTCTCCACCGTTCCCACGCTGAGCGGCGACAGGTTCGGCCCCCGGCACGTGGACCTGCGGCCCTTCGCCGTCAACGACGGCGACGACGTCTGGGTCCTGCCCGGCGGTTTGACGCGTGTAGCACTCAAGGAGGGCTCACTGATCGTGAACTCCAGCCAGGGCGGCGGCTCCAAGGACACCTGGGTGCTGGCGGATTCGCCGCAGGTCCCGGTGGAGACCATACCGCGCCCGGCCATCACCGTCCGCGAGCGGGTCTCGGTCTGGCCCGTCGAGAGCAACTGGCGCGACAGCCAGAAGGAGCAGCAGCAATGACCCGCAGCCGGCTCAGTTTCTCTTTTCAGATGTCCAATGCGCTGGAGGTAACCGCGAATGCTTAGCCGTATCGCCGAGTCACTGTTTTGGATCGGCCGCTATGTGGAACGGGCCGACGGCACCGCCCGGATCCTCGACGTCCACCTGGAGCGGCTCAACCACCTGCCGATGGAGGAACAGCGCGCCGTGGCGCAGGAACTCCTCGCCGTGATGGGCGCCCGGGCGCAGAGCGAGGATTTCGGCCTCCCCGAGCTGCTCAATGCCCTGGCCTACGACAAGCAGAGTGCCACGTCGATTGCCGGCTCCCTGGGCGCGGCCCGGGAGAACGCCCGCCGCGCCCGGGAAACCGTGTCGTCCGGGCTCTGGGAGAGCCTGAACACCACGTACTACGGGCTCAACCAGCACCGCAAGGACGTCGTTGGCACCTACCGCTTCTGCAACTGGGTGCTGGAACGCACGGCCATGGTCAGCGGCCTCGCGGACACCACGGTCAGCCACGACGAGAGCTGGCAGTTCCTGGTCCTGGGCCGCTCGCTGGAACGCGCCGATATGACGGCACGGATGCTCTCCACCCGGGACGTGCTTTCCGCGGGCATGTCGTGGGTGAACATGCTCCGCTGCGCCGGCGCCTACGAGTCCTTCCTGCGCACCCGCCGGGCCGCGTTCGGTGACCAGCACGCGGCCGAGTTCCTGCTTCTGGACCGGTTGTTCCCGCGCTCCATCGTGTACGCGCTTCGCGACGCCGACGAGTGCCTGGCCAAGCTGGACCCCTCGGCCCAGCGCGTCGGATTCATCAACGACGCCCGCCGGATCGTGGGCCAGGCCCGGACCTTCCTCGAGTTCCACCGCACCGACGACCTGATGTCGGAACTGCCGGAGCACATGGAACGTGTGCAAAAGGCCGTCTCGCAGGCGTCGGACGCCATTTCCCGCAAGTACTTCAATCAGGCCGACGAACTGGCCTGGGTGGGAGAAGTTTCATGACCCGGCTGAGCATCATCCACACGACCGCGTACAAGTACAACAAACGTGTCACGCTCTCCTACAACGAAGCCCGCATGACGCCGCTGACGGATACCCAGCAAGTGGTGCTGGAGTCTTCGATGAAGGTCTCGCCGTCGCAGGCGTCCGTCAGCAGCCACCGCGACTACTGGGGCACCCGGGTCACGGCCTTTGACATGCAGATGCCGCATGAGTACCTGGAAGTGGTCTCCACCACCACCGTCGAGGTGCACCGGGTGGAAAAATTCCCGGCCGAGGCGGACATCGTCGGCTGGGACGTGCTGGCTGCCACGGACACCCTCAACAAGTACAGCGACTGGATTCCGCAGTCGCAGCTCACCGGGCCGGGCGCCGAAGTGCTGGGCATCATCCCCGGCGTCGTTCAGGGCCGTGACCCGCACGAGGCGGCCCTGGCGATTTTCGAATGGATGCGCGGGGAAATGACGTACATGAAGGGTTCCACCGGCGTCACCACGAACGCCGAGGAAGCCTGGACCCAGCGCCAGGGCGTCTGCCAGGACCTCGCCCACCTCGCTATCGGCGCGCTGCGCAGCCGCGGCATCCCGGCACGGTATGTGTCCGGCTACCTGCACCCGCGGTCGACGGCAGAACTCCGCGAGACGGTCGCCGGGCAGTCCCACGCGTGGCTGGAGTGGTGGGACGGCGAGTGGCGCAGCTGGGACCCGACCAACCACAAGCCCGCCGGCGATTTCCACGTCACGGTGGCCCGTGGACGCGACTACCGCGATGTGCCGCCGCTGAAGGGCATCCTGTCCGGCGGCGGCGGCTCCGCGCTCAGTGTGAGCGTGGAAATCACCCGCCTGGCCTAGTGGGCATTGTCGCCAGTTTGCCGCGGGTTTAGGCGGGGCCAAGGCCCTTTCGCGCCGGGAGGACATGCCCATTCTTCGCACCCGGGACCGGGCATAACGGGAATATGTCCACCCGTTCGCCCCGGCGCGGGGCATGTCCCCTTAGGCGGGCATGTCCGGTCAAGCCGGGCGTTGTTTGCTTGGTCGCGTGCAGGCAGCCAGCGGGGACGCTCCTTCCCGGTTGCCCGCCGCCATACCGCCTGCCGGCCCGGGCAAGCGCCGAAGCAACTGGGCAGGACCGTCACGGCATGGGTCCGGTGGGGCCGGTCCGGTGGGGCCGGTCCGGCGTGGCATACCGCGGTGGGCTGGTCCGGTCAGGCGTTGGGTGGGTTCGGCCACGGGGAATCCGGCTGCTCCTCAGGGGCGGGGGACATGCCCATTCGTCGCACCCCGGACAGGGCATAACCGGAATATGTCCACGCGCTGGCCCCGGCGCGGGGCATGTCCTTGATCCCGGCCGTCCCTCCCCTGGACTCAGACCCCGGACGAACTAACGAAAATGCCCACCGGGCCGTCGGCGCGGGGCTATTCGAGTCCGGAACGGGTGGCATCGTCAAGCGGCGTCCACCAGGTCAGCGGCGGCACCACCTTGAAGCGGCGGCCTGTCACGGTTTCAGGCGTGATCCGGACGAAATGTTCCTTCTTGCCCGCCTGCCACGGGAACAGCAGCAGGCCCACGGTGTCCAGGACCTCCTGCTGGTTCTGCACCGGGGCCGCCTGGCCTTTGATCACTACACTCCACGCGATGCCGCTGTCCGCGTCGACGCCGTCGGCCTCCACGGCTACCGCGGTGTCGCCGGTTGCCGCCTGCAGCTTGGTGCCGTCGGCCGTCCGGAAAACCAGCGAGCCATGGTCCACCTTGTAGTTGATCGGGAAAATGTCGGGATGATCGTCCACCCACACCGCCAGCCGGCCCACGGTAACGCTGCGCAACAACCGCCAGCATTCATGGTGGTCAAGGTTCTCGACGGCGTGTGGCGGGTGGTCTTTTGGCTGCTGGGCGCCCGGGTTCGGATCAGTACTCATGGCGCCGAGCCTACGTCAATCCGGCGGCGTCGTGTTAGGGCACAAGGTCACATTCGAAGTGGCAAAGCGCGGAATCCCGGGTCGTTCGGCCGGATACGGGGTATTCTGGCATCACGTCGTCCGCGTCGATGATGATTGTGTTCGTCGTAGTGAATTGGGGCAATGAGCATGCATTCAATCGGGGACACCCCGGACCATACCGCCACCGAGCCACACCCCAGAATCGCCGGGGTCCTCAATGGATTTGCCTCCAGGTCCGAGGAGCTGCTCCAGTCCCAGGAGCGGATGGCCGGCCTGCTGGAGGCCGTCGTCGCCGTCGCCGAAGACCTCAGCCTTGACGCCGTCCTCGAACGTGTTGTCCAGTCCGCGTGCCGGCTGTTGCGCGCCCGCTACGGGGCCCTCGGCGTCATTGGGGACGACCGGGCCCTGAGCCACTTCATCACGGTCGGCATCGACAGTGAGCTTTCGCACAAGATCGGCCCGCTGCCCACCGGCCACGGCGTGCTGGGGCTCCTGATCACCGACCCCCGGCCGATGCGGCTCCACGACCTGCGCCAGCATCCCGAGTCCTACGGATTCCCCGCGAACCACCCGCCCATGGAGTCCTTCCTCGGCGTCCCCGTCCGCGTCCGCGATGTGGTCTTTGGCAACCTGTACCTGACCGGGAAGGAAGACGGCAGCGACTTCACGGCAGAGGACGAGGGCCTGGCCGTCGCCCTCGCCGCCGCCGCCGGCGTCGCTATTGAAAACGCCCGGCTCTACGACGATGCCCGGCGCCGGGCGCGCTGGCTGGAAGCCTGTATGGACGTCTCCGGACTGATGCTGAGCAACGACCGTGACTACACCTCCGGAGGCCTGGATCCCATCGCCAGCCGCGCCCTGCAGGAGTCCGGCTCGCAGCTTGCCCTGCTCGTGGCACCGGCCGTCACCGGCCCGGGCCACATTGTCGCGGGGGTCGCCGGCAAGCTTGGTTCCCACTTCTCGGGCCGGACGCTGAGGCTCGAATCGCCGCTGCTCCAAAGCGTTCTCGACGGCGGCGATCCGGTGGTCCTTGACGACGCCTCCGCCCTCTTCGGCGAGATCGACCCGCCGCTCACCGGGCCGCTGCTGGCGGTGTCGCTGAGCACCCAGGGGGCGCATCACGGGCTCCTGCTGCTGGCCCGCGACGCGGACTCGCTCCACTACGCCCGCACCGACATCGAGATGGGTGCCGTCTTCGGGTCCCACGTGGCCCTCGCCCTGGAACTGGCCCGAGTACACCGGCTCCGCGAAGAGCTGCTGGTGTTCACGGACCGCGAACGGATCGCCCGGGACCTGCACGACCTCGTCATCCAGCGGCTGTTCGCGGCCGGATTGAGCGTGCAGAGCCTGACGCGTTTCACTAAGGACGAGCTCGCAACCGAACGGATCCGCAACATCACCGGCGAACTCGACGAGGCGATCCGGAGCCTGCGCGACACGATCTACTCGCTCAAGAGCAGCAGCGGCGAAGCGGAGCTGCTCAGCGGGCGGATCCGGCGGGTCACCAGGAGTTCGGCAAAGTCCATGCCGTTCACGCCCCGGCTGACCATCACCGGCCCCGTGGACGTGATCACGCCGGACAAGGCGGACAACGTCGTCGCCGTTGTGTCCGAAGGGCTGAGCAACGCCATCCGGCATTCCGGCGCCGACGCCATCTCGGTGTCCGTCGGCGTCTTCAAGGGCCGGGTGACAGTGGTCATCACCGACAACGGCTCCGGGTTCGCCCGGCCGGAGAAACGCAACGGACTGTCCAACCTGGAGGACCGGGCGAAGATGCTGGACGGCGAATGCACCATCACCAGCGCGCCCGACGCCGGCACGAGCCTCGAGTGGTCGGTGCCGATCTAGGCAGCAGCCGGCTCTGGCCGCCCGGTCAGCGGACGGTCGGGTCAGCGGATGCTGTGCGGGCGCCTGCCGTCGCCGGCGGCATGGCTTCCGGGCGGAAGCGGTAACGCGGGGCTTGCGATGAAGACGGCCGCCTGGGTGCGCCGCTCGAAGCCGAGCTTGGCCAGCAGGGAGGAGACGTAGTTCTTGACGGTCTTCTCGGCCAGGAACATTTCGGCGGCAATCTGGCGGTTGGTGAGTCCGCCCCCCACCAGTTCCAGCACCCGTCGCTCTTGCGGCGTGAGGGACGAGGTCCGAGGATCCACTTCTTCGGCCTCCACCAGGCTGTCGACGATTCCTGCTGCAACGCCTTCCTCGAACAGCGATTCGCCGGCGGCTGCCCGTCTCAGGGCACCGATCAGGTCCGTGCCGCCGATTTCCTTGAGGACATAGCCGCTGGCCCCGGCCAGCACCGCGCCGCGCAGGGCCTGTTCGTCGTCGAAACTCGTCAGGATGATGCAGTTGAGGGAGGGGTCCACTGAGCGCACGTCGCGGCAGACCTCAATGCCGGTTCCGTCCGGCAGCCGCGCGTCGAGGACACAGACATCCGGATGGAGCGCGGGAATGCGCCGCGTCGCTTCGACGGCGGAGCCCGAACTCCCGACCACGAGGAACCCTTCGCCCTCCAGGAGCTCCTGCAGCCCCCGCCGGACGAGTTCGTGGTCATCGAGGATAAAGACGCGGATGACAGCCGGCGCCCCTTCGGCTGCAGCGAGACCTGTGTCTGCCCAGGCAATCATGATTCTCCCGTCCCGGCCGCTTGCGCGGCCTCGTGTGATGCGGTGCTCCCCAGCCTGTCGCGCACGTTGTGCCGGCGCCTGTTGAATCCCCTTCGCTGCCCGGTAACGTTGTTCGTCCCCGGCCGCTGCAATTCTTCTACCCAGCCTAAACCTGGACAAGGGTCATAGGGCCTACCGGCCTACCGGGACTGCTCGGCGGCGGCCTGCGGCGGATCCGTGAGCATGGCCGTGACCTTAGGCCCTGAACGCCGGCGGCAGGCCGGCGCTATCCTTGGCATGACGCATCAGCACTCGAAGGGATTAACCATGACCGAAGCCAGGGATGTCCGGACCATTGTGGTGGGGGTCGACGGCTCAGCCGCCTCGGTCGAAGCGCTTCGCCGGGCGCAAAGCCTCGCGGAGCAATTGTCCGCCACGGTGATCGCGTTGGCGAGTTGGGACGTCCCTCCGGTATACGACGGCTACGTCGCGATGGGCATCGACGACTTTGACGTCCGCGCCGGAGAAATCCTCCAGGAGAGCATGGTCACGGCCTTCGGTGCCGAGCCTCCTGCCAATGTGGAAGCCCGGCTCGTGCAGGGCCACCCCCGGCACACCCTGATCGAGGCCAGCCGGGACGCGGACATGCTCGTTGTGGGGCGGCGCGGGCACGGGGGCTTCGGAGGATTACTCCTGGGTTCGGTGAGTTCCGCACTGGTGGCGCACGCCCATTGCCCCGTTCTCGTGGTCCACACTCCGGAGGCCAAGGCAACCAAATCCAAATAGGGCTGGCCCGTTCCCGCGTGGTCAGGCGGCTCAGCCGAAAGCCGTCTACTCGAAGGACTGCCGGCGGGGATCCGAGAGCCGGGTGTTCCACAGATCGGGGTTGTTGACCTTGAACCGGCGTCCGGTGAGTACCTTGGGGGCCACGCGCACGTAGAAGTCCTTGTCGCCTGCCTGCCATGGCTCCAGCAGCCGGGCGTCCACGGCGTTCTTATCGTCCTGGCTTTCGATCAGCTCGGCTTCGCCGCGGGCGATCACGCTCCACGCCGTTTGCTCGTGGGCGTCATAGCCGTCGATTTCGAAGGCGACCGGCTTCGCCGTCATGGCACCCCAGAGCTTGGTGCCGCCGGCGGTGCGGAAGGCGATCGCGCGTCGTTCCAGCACGAAGTTCACAGGGAAGACCTCCGGATGGCCGTCGACGATCATGGCAATCCGTCCGACGACTTCGGTGTCCAGCAACACCCAGCACTCATCGATGGACAGCTCGTAATTCGGCACAGGCGTCGTCTCAATATTCATAGACCCACGTTACTACCGTCAACGAGCCTCGTCAGTGCCATAAGGCCCGTGGCCCGGACCGGCATGCTCTGGTAGACGGAGGGCCTACCAGGGGCTGGGCCTGTAGTCCTTGAGGAAGACACCGAACTGGTCGTCACCGGACTCGCCCGTGACGATCGGGTCATACACCCGGGCGGCCCCGTCGACGAGGTCCAGCGGGGCGTGGAAGCCTTCCTCCATTAGACGCACCTTGGTGTAGTGCGGCCGCTCATCGGTGATCCAGCCGGTGTCGACGGCGGTCATCAGGATGCCGTCCGAGTCCAGCATTTCCTGGGCGCTGGTCCGGGTCATCATGTTCAGTGCAGCCTTCGCCATGTTGGTGTGCGGGTGGCCGGGGCCTTTGTAGGCGCGGGAGAACTGGCCCTCCATGGCACTGACGTTGACGATGTATTTCCGCCGGGCGGTGGAGCGCTTCATTGCCCCCCGGAGCCGGCTGACCAGCAGGAACGGCGCGGTGACGTTGCAGAGCTGGACCTCGAGCATCTCGAGCGGATCGACCTCGTCCACCACCTGCGTCCAACTGTTGATGGTGGCGAGGTCCGGGACGAGGCCGCCGGCGTCGATGGCCGTGCCGGAGGCGATGCGTTCGAGCGACGCGGAGCCAGTGGAGAGGGCGAGCGAGGTGATGGCGTCGCCGGCGAGGACCGGATGTTCCAGCACCGTGCTGGCCAGGGCCAGCGGGTGCTTGTCATGGGCGTGGCCAAAGGTGACGAGTTCCGGGCCGCCGTTTGCCGGCTGCAGCGCGGCAGGCAGCGGCTCGTCCTCGGCATCGACGAGGGGCTTATACGCGTTGCCTGAGCGCCGTACGGTCTGGGCCGCATTGTTGATGATGATGTCCAGGGGACCTGCCGCGTCCAGGGTGTCGGTCAGGGCCATCACCTGGGAGGGATCGCGGAGGTCGATGCCGACGATCCGCAGCCGGTGCAGCCAGTCGGCGCTGTCCTCCATCGCGGCGAAGCGCCGGGCGGCGTCCTTGGGGAAGCGGGTGGTGATGGTGGTGTGGGCGCCGTCGCGGAGCAGCCGCAACGCGATATACATGCCGATCTTGGCCCGGCCACCGGTGAGGAGTGCGCGGCGGCCGCTCAGGTCCGTGCGGGCGTCCCGCTTGCTGTGGCTGAAGGCGGCGCACTCGGGGCACAGCTGGTGGTAGAAGGCGTCCACCTGCGTGTAGTGCTGCTTACAGATGTAGCAGGGCCGGGACTTGATGAGGTGCCCGGCGATCTCGCCGGACGCGGAGGTGGCGAGTTTGTTGCCGCGGGTCTCGTCGTCGATCCGGTCCGGGGCCGCCGTCGCCGTCTGGGCGAGCACGGCACGGTCCGCCTCGGCGATGAGGTCCCGCTTGCTGACCCGGCGGTGCCGCTTGACGGCCTTGAACATCTTGCCGGTGGCGCGGCGCACCGACACGTAGTCCGGGTGCTCCTCGTCGTAGACGTGGATGCTGTTCAGGACTTTGAGGCAGGCCTGGATTTCCGCGGCGGTCAAGCCAGCGGCGGTCAAGCCAGCGGCGGTCAAGTCAGCAGGAGTCATGCCGGAAGGCAGATCGGGGGAGCTCATTGCCCCAATTTTACAGCCTGCCGGGAGCCCCGCCCGACGTCGGCGCCCGGCCCCGCCAGACGGGATTCCGCTTAGCGTGCCTTGGTCGGCTGCGAATTTGCGACGGCGGCGGCCTGGACTTCTGCGGCCTTGTCCACGGACTCCCGCAGGGCGGGCCAGTTTTCCGTGGCGGCCCTGACCGCATCCGGCACCAGGATCAGGTTGGCGGCCGAAAGGGCGCGCTCCGACTCGCCCGGCTCCGGGACCAGCTGTCCCTTGGAAAGCACGGTGATGCCGGAGTCTGTGACCTTGAAGCCGCGGGCCCGGTCCAGCTCGGCGTCGAGGCCGATGGCCGCATGCGCTGGCACCTTGACGTTCTTGTCGATGATGGCGCGCTTGACGACGGCACCTTCACCGATGGTGACCTTGTCCATCAGCACGGAATCGAGGACCCGGCTGGACGTGCTGACATAGACGTCGTTGGAGAGCACGGAGCCCTCCACGATGCCGCCGGAGATCACCGTTCCGCTGGCAACAATTGAATCCAGGGCCGTGCCGACGGTGTTCTTCGGGCCGCGGACGAACTTGGCCGGCGGCGAGATGCTTTGCCGCGTGTAGATCGGCCATTCCGAGTTGTACAGGTTGAACACGGGCACGGGCGAGATGAGGTCCATGTGCGCGTCGTAGAAGGAGTCGATCGTGCCGACGTCGCGCCAGTAGGTGCGGTCGCGTTCGGTGGACCCGGGGATCTCGTTGAGCGTGAAGTCATAGACGCCGGCCTCGCCCTTGTTGACGAAGTAGGGAATGATGTCCCCGCCCATGTCGTGCTTGGTGTCGAGGCGCTCCGCGTCGACGTGCAGGGCCTCGACGAGGGCATCGGCGTCGAAGACGTAGTTGCCCATGGAGGCCAGGAACTGGGAGGGGTCGGCGGCGAGTCCGGGGGTGGAGGACGGCTTCTCGACGAATGCGCCGATCTTCCGCGGATCGTTCTGGTCCACCTCGATCACGCCGAACTGGTCGGCCATACTCAGCGGCTGGCGCACGGCGGCGACCGTTGCCTTGGCGCCGCTGGCGACATGCTGGTCCACCATCTGGCCGAAGTCCATGCGGTAGACGTGATCGGCGCCGACCACGACGACGATGTCCGGGTTGGCGTCGTGGATGAGGTTCAGCGACTGATAGATGGCGTTGGCGCTGCCAAGGAACCAGCTCTTACCCACGCGCTGCTGCGCCGGAACGGACGCGATGTAGTTGCCCAGCTGGGTGGACATCCGCCAGGTTTCGGAGATATGGCGGTCAAGGCTGTGGGACTTGTACTGCGTCAGGACGACGATCTGCAGGTACCGGGAGTTGACCAGGTTGGACAATGCAAAGTCTATGAGCCGGTAACTTCCCGCAAACGGCACGCCGGGTTTGGCCCGGTCCGCAGTCAACGGCATCAGCCGGTTTCCCTCGCCACCTGCGAGGACAATGGCCAGAACTTTCTTATTCGGCATGGTGATCGCTCCTGAACGCCTTTGTTACTCCCCAAAACAGTCCGGCACGCCCGAACGTCTTCACACTAGATCAGTTCCACCGTAACGACTACCTTGGGGTTTGTGCGTATAGACATTGTGACCAAAGAATTCCCGCCCGAAATCTATGGCGGCGCCGGGGTCCATGTGGCCGAGCTCAGCCGGGTGCTGGCCCAACATGTGGATCTGCAGGTGCGTGCCTTCGGCGCGCCCCGTGAACCCGGATACCACGGAGCGACGGTCACGTCGTACGCGGTACCGGAGGATCTCGGGGGAGCGAACGCCGCAGTCCAGACCCTGGGGGTTGATTTGCGGATCGTCCCGGACATTGCCGGCGCCGACCTCGTACATTCGCATACCTGGTACGCCAACATGGCCGGGCATATCGCCTCGCTGCTGCACGGGATTCCCCATGTGCTCAGCGCCCACAGCCTGGAGCCGCTGCGTCCATGGAAGGCCGAGCAGCTCGGCGGCGGCTACGCGGTGTCCTCGTGGGTGGAAAAGACCGCCTATGAAGCGGCGGCGGCCATCATCGCCGTCTCCGAGGGCATGCGGCAGGACATCCTGCGCAGCTACCCGGAGGTCGACCCGGCCAAGGTCAAGGTGGTGCACAACGGCATCGATGTGAGCCGGTGGAACCGGGACGAGGGCGACGACATCATCCGTGCCCTCGGCATCGATCCGGAGCTGCCGAGCGTTGTCTTCGTGGGCCGGAACACCCGGCAGAAGGGCGTCCCGTACCTGTTGCGGGCCGCCGCGAAGCTTCCGGCCGACGTCCAGCTGGTCCTGTGCCTTGGCGCCGCGGACACTCCGGAGCTGGCGGCCGAAACGGCACGCCTGATCGAGGAACTGCAGAGCCAGCGCAGCGGCGTCGTCCTGATCGAGCGGATGCTGCCGCGCAACGAGGTGATCCAGGTGCTCAGCCACGCCACCGCGTTCGCGTGCCCCTCCATCTACGAGCCGCTCGGCATCGTGAACCTTGAGGCCATGGCCTGCGGCGCCGCCGTTGTGGCCAGCGCCACCGGCGGGATCCCGGAGGTTGTCCGGCACGGCGAGACCGGGCTGCTGGTTCCGATCGAGCAGGTCAGCGACGGTACCGGCATCCCGCTGGACCCGGAGAAGTTCGTCACCGAATTCGCCGCCGCGCTCACGGAGGTTGTCTCCGATCCCGCGCGGGCCCGCGCCATGGGCGAGGCCGGCCGCCGCCGCGCGGAGGAGCACTTCTCCTGGGAATCCATCACCGAGACCACCCTTGAGGTGTACCGATCGGTGCTCCCCAGCGGTTCCTAGAGAACCCCGCCGGAAATACGGACGACGACGGCGCCGCCCCGGCTGAGGGGGCGGCGCCGTCGTCGTTTGTCTGATCCCGCTGAAGCGGCCGCTCAGCCGCGCGGGGCCTTCTTCGCGTGAGCCTTGCGCGCGATCAGGATTTTCTCCTCCACCGGGGCCTGTCCGTTGGCGCGCTGCATACGGAAGTACTCCCGTGCCTCGTCCTGCCGGGTCTTTTCGGCTCCGGTGGCGATCTCGGCCCGGAGGTGTTCCGGTCCGAAGCCGAAGGCATCCACCAGGTCCAGGGCGTGCGGGCGGATCTTGACCAGGAGCCGGTTGATGTACTCGCCCACCGTGCGGCCGCGCTGCATCGAGAGCCTGCCGTTCATAAGGTACCAGGACAGGTTCTTTTCGATCAGGGACAGCCCGAAGAGGTCCCGCAGCCAGGTCAGGACCTTCCTGGTGCCCGGGTCCGTGACCTTGCCCAGTGCTTCGGTGAAGGCCTCCCATTGCAGCAGCTCGGCGTGCGCCTGGGCGGCTTCGATGAGTTCGTTCTGGTGGCTGTTGAACAGCGCCGCACCCTGCTGCTGCGGGAGCTTGTTGGCGCCCTTGAGCGCCGAACCCACTTCGGCGACCATGGTCTGCACCCGGTCGGTCAGCAGCGCGCGCTGGCTCGCTTCGTCCTTGATCGCGATGGCGGCCTTCTGCACCGAACCGGAATCCGCCATGAATTGGGCCACGCCGCGCAGGCCGGTCCGGTGGATGGCGGCACCGGTGGCCTGGCCGACGACGTAGCGGGCCAGCACGCCGAAGTTCACCGTGCGGAATTCCTTGGCGTAGTCGGCCAGCAGCCGCTTGGCGACAAGCTGCAGAAGCACGGTGTTGTCGCCTTCAAAGGTGGCGTAGACGTCGAGGTCCGCCCGCAGCGAGGCGAAGCGGTTCTCGATCAGATATCCGGCGCCGCCGCAGGCCTCGCGGCATTCCTGGAGCGTGTCCAGGGCATGCCAGGTGCTGAGCGGCTTGAGCGCGGCGGCGAGGGTTTCGAGATCCTGCCGGTCCTCGTCGGTGTCGCTGCGGCCGGAGAAGACGTCGTCGAACTTCTGCAGCAGCTGTTCGCTCGCGAAGCCCGCGGCGTATGTGGTGGCCAGCCGGGTGAAGAGCCGGCGCTGGTGCCGCTGGTAGTCCAGCAGGACTTCCTCGTCGGTCTGCGAGGACGCGTTGAACTGGCGGCGTTCGGTGGCGTATTGGATCGCGGTCTTCAAGGCAAGCTTCGACGCGGTCACGGCGGCGCCGTCAAGCGAGACCCGGCCCTGGACCAGGGTTCCGAGCATGGTGAAGAAGCGGCGGCCCGGGCTCGCGATGGGGGAGCTGTAGCTGCCGTCGGCGTCGACATTGCCGTAGCGGTTCAGCAGGTTGGTGCGCGGGATCCGGACATTGGTGAAGTGCAGCCGGCCGTTGTCGATGCCGTTAAGGCCGCCCTTGACGCCGTCGTCCTCGCCGCCGATTCCCGGCAGGAAGTCCTTGGTTTCGGGATCGCGGAGGTCCAGGTAGAAGGCATGGACGCCGTGGTTCACGCCCTGGGTGACAAGCTGGGCGAAGACCACCGCGGCGAGGCCGTCGACGGCGGCGTTCCCGATGTAGTCCTTCCAGGCTGCCCGGAAGGGCGTGTGGACCACGAATTCCTCGGTGGCCGGATCGTACGTGGCGGTGGTGGCGATGCTGGCAACGTCCGAGCCGTGCCCCGTCTCCGTCATGGCAAAGCAGCCGGGAATGTCCAGGCTCATGATGCCGGGCAGCCACTTCTCGTGGTGCTCTTCGGTGCCGAGGTGGTTCACGGCGGAGCCGAACAGGCCCCACTGGACCCCGGCCTTGATCTGCAGCGAGGGATCGGCAATGACGAGTTCCTGGAAACCGGCAACATTTCCGCCGTGTTCGTCGGCGCCGCCGACGGACGCGGGGAAGGCACGGTGTACGGCGCCGTTCTCCACCAGGATTTTGAGCTGGCCGAAGACGCGCCGGCGGTGGTCCGTGTGGCTCAGGCCTTCGGTCTTGTGCAGTTCGGGCCGGCCGGCGAGGGTCCGCGCGACGCGCCGGGTGTCTGCCCACTTGCCGAGCAGCAGTTCGCCGAGGGCCGCGACGTCGACGGCGGGGGCCGGCATGCCGGACGTCGTCGCTGAACCTGCCGGCGTCGGGGCAGGGCTGTTGCGGATGGCGGTGTTGCGGGTGGCACCTGCGGGGCGGTCGGCTAGTTCGGTCATGTCGATTCCTTCTTTGGTTCTGACAAGGTCGGTGCTGAAATCGTTGCTGAAATCGGTGCTGCTGAGGTCGGCGTTAGCTCGGCCGCGCGGGGTCCGTCCCTGACGGCTCCCGGGCCGGGCGCTCAGAAGCGGCGGCGGTGCGGAGCTCGGGGGCGATGCCCAGGCAAAGCCAGTCGGTGATCTGGAGCGCCATGGCCGCCTGGTCCGGCTTGGACAGGGAGTCCGGACTCGCGAGCCACTGTTCACCGGCGTTCCGGACCAGGCCGATCGCTGCGTTCGGCCAGTAGCCGATTGCGGTCTCGCGTCCGGACGATTCGCCGAGGTGGCTGCGCATGGGCCGGGCGATCATGTCGCTGATCGCCGCAAAGAAGTGGCCCAAGGCACCGGCCGTGGCAATGGCGCCGTCCGCGCCGGGAGCGTGCCGGGTGACGAACGTGTACACATTCGGGCTGGTTTCGGCCATCTGCAGATACGCCGAAACCATGGCGAGCAAGCCCTCGCGTGGAGTCTGGGCGCTCTGCGCGGCCTCCTGGATGCGCCGCTGCATCTGGCTGAGAACCACTTCACCCACCGCCTGCTGGAGCCCGGCCTTGTCCCCGAAATACCGGTAGAACACCGATTTGGAGGTTCCCGCCGCGGCGGCAATATCCTCCATCGAGGCGTCACTGCCCAGCGCGTGGACGGCCCGGCGTGCCGACTTGATGAGTTCACGACGCCGTTCCTCGCGGTGCGACTGCCAGCGGGAGGCACGACCGTCGACGCTTCCGCCGCCGGAAGCGCCGGCGCCGGCCGGGCGGCCGCCGGAAAGTTCAGTCTGGAGGATGTTCACGATACCCAGCGTATCAGGTACGCTGGGTATCGGTAACCCGCTTTGATCAAAGGAGACAGCCCATGTCCGTCAACGGACAGTCCACCCCCGGACCAAAGGAATCGACCCCGACAACGGGGTCCGCAGGACAGACCGGAGCGCAGCCTGGAGCAGCGGCACAGCCGCAGCTCCGCAAAGCCGTGGTGGTGGGCGGCAACCGCATTCCGTTTGCCCGGACCGGAGGCGCCTACACCAAGTCCTCGAACCGGGACATGCTGACAGCGGCGCTGGACGGGCTGATCGCACGCTTCGGCCTGCAGGATGAGCGCATTGGCGAAGTTGCCGCCGGGGCCGTGCTTAAGCACTCCCGCGATTTCAATCTGACACGCGAAGCCGTGCTCGGCTCTGCCCTCTCCGCCGAAACTCCGGCGTATGACCTGCAACAGGCCTGTGCCACCGGCCTGGAAACGGTGCTCGGCCTCGCCAACAAGATCAAACTTGGCCAGATCGATTCGGCCATCGCCGGCGGTGTCGACTCCGCCTCGGACGCCCCGATCGCCGTGAGCGAGGGCCTCCGTGACGTGCTGCTGGACCTGAACCGCGCCAAGACCCTGCCCCAGCGGCTGCAGATCCTCAGCCGCCTCCGGCCCAAGGACCTCGCCCCCGATGCCCCGAACACCGGGGAGCCGCGGACCGGACTGTCCATGGGCGAGCACCAGGCACTCACCACCGCGCAGTGGAACGTCACCCGCGAGGCGCAGGACGAGCTGGCTTTCAAGAGCCACCGCAACCTCGCCGCCGCCTACGACGCCGGCTTCTTCGACGACCTCCTCACCCCGTACCGCGGCCTCAGCAGGGACTCCAACCTCCGCGCTGACACCAGCCTCGAGAAGCTCGCCACACTCAAGCCCGTCTTCGGCAAGAACCTGGGCGCCGCGGCGACCATGACGGCCGGAAACTCCACGCCGCTCACCGACGGCGCCGCCACCGTGCTGCTCGCTTCCGAGGAATGGGCCGACGCGCACGATTTGCCCAAACTCGCCACCGTCGTCGACGGCGAGGCGGCGGCCGTTGACTTTGTCCACGGCAAGGACGGCCTCCTGATGGCTCCCGCCTTCGCGGTGCCTCGGCTGCTCGCCCGCAACGGGCTGACCCTCGATGACATCGACTTCTTCGAGCTCCACGAAGCCTTCGCGGGTACCGTACTGAGCACCCTCGCCGCCTGGGAAGACGAGGAATTCGGCCGCAGCCGTCTCGGCCTCGACGGCGCCTTCGGCAGCATCGACCGGTCCAGGTTGAATGTCAACGGATCCTCGCTCGCCGCCGGGCACCCCTTCGCCGCTACCGGCGGACGGATCGTGGCCTCGCTCGCGAAGATGCTGCACACCAAGGGGCAGGTGGACGGCCGCCCGGCACGCGGCCTGATCTCCATTTGCGCCGCCGGCGGCCAGGGCGTCGTCGCTATTCTCGAAGCACACTAGGGGGACCGTATGACCGACAAATACACTCAATTCGTGAGCAGGGGCCCTGGCCGGGACATCGCCAGGAAACTCGGGCTCCCGCAGCCGGTGGTGCTCCGGCGCCACAAAGCGGGGCAGCCCCTGATCGACGGGCCAGTGCTGGTCCAGGGCTCCGGCAGCGGCGCCGAAGAACTCGCGTCGACCCTGCTGTCCTGGAACCTGGACGTCCGCCGGCATGCCGTGCCCAAGGAAAAGCTGGGCGCCATCATCCTGGTACTGGACGAACTGGCCCACCCCGGGGATCTGGAGAAGCCGGTCCTGACGGCGGCCGCCTCCCTGCGGGACCTGGCGCCCAACGCCCGCGTGATCACCGTGTCCCGCGCCGCAACGGTCTCCGCCGGGCCTGCCGATGCCGCGGCCCGGCAGGGCGTCGAAGGACTGCTGCGGTCGCTGGCCAAGGAACTCCGGGCCGGGGCCACCGGCAACGGCATCCTCCTCGCCAACGGTGCGGGCACCACCAGCCCCAGCACCCTCGGCGCGCTGCGGTTCTTCCTCTCCGGTCGCTCTGCGTTCGTTGACGGGCAGTTCCTGACCGTCACCTCAGCTGCCGGGCAGCTGCCGGCCGACGCCGACAAGCCGCTGGCCGGGCGGGTCGCCGTCGTGACCGGTGCCGCACGCGGGATCGGCGCCGCGATTGCACGCACGCTGCGCCGCGACGGCGCGACGCTGATCGTCGTTGACATCCCGGCCGCCGGGGACCGCCTGGCCGCGGTGGCCAACGAGGTGCACGGCACCGCCCTGCAGCTTGACATCGGCCGGGAAGACGCGGGCCAGCGGATCATCGACCACGCTGTGGAGCGCCATGGCCGGCTCGACATCGTGATCCACAATGCGGGCATCACCCGTGACAAGCTGCTCGCCAACATGGACGAGGGCCGATGGAACTCCGTCATCGCCGTCAACATCGCGGCCCAGTTGCGCATCAACGAGGCGCTGCTGGCCTCGGAGCACTTCCGGAACTCGCCGCGGATCGTGTCCGTTGCCTCGACGAGCGGCATCGCCGGCAACCGCGGGCAGACCAACTATGCCGCGTCCAAGGCCGGTGTGATGGGCATGGTCCGGGCAACCGCACCGCTGATGGCCGCGCACGGCGGCTCCATCAATGCCGTCGCCCCGGGCTTCATCGAGACCGAGATGACAGCCCGGATCCCGTTCGCCACCCGGGAGCTGGCCCGCCGGCTCAACTCGCTGCAGCAGGGCGGCCGGCCGGCCGACGTGGCCGAGGCCATCGCGTTCCTGGCCAGCGACGCCGCCGGCGGGATATCCGGCGATGTGCTGCGCGTCTGCGGGCAGAACCTGGTGGGGGCATGACCCCTTCGCAGCCCGTCATCCTCGGCGAGATGCCGGCGCTCTCCAAGCTGTACGTCAACGCCGCCGCCACGGCTGCGCGGCGCCGGGTCCTGGGAACGCATACGGGGACCGCGCTTCCGGCGGGCAGCCACGAGGTCCGCGGCGTGCGGGCCGGGGTCGGGAACCTCACGGCCTACCAGCACCTGGTCGGGGAAACCGCAAGCGACGTCCTCCCGGCCGGTTTTGTCCATGCGCTGGCGTTCCCGCTGGCCATGAGCGTGATGAACCGCGATGATTTCCCGCTGCCGCTGCTGGGGATGATCCACCTGAGTAACAAGGTGGTGCAGTCTGCGCCCGTTCGTTTCACCGAGGCGCTGGACATCCGGGCCTGGGCGGAGAACCTGCGCGGCCACCGTTCCGGCACCCAGCTGGACCTCGTGACCGAAGTGCGGGGGGCGGGGGAGGACGTGATCCGCTGGCGCGGAGTGTCCGGCTACCTGGCCAAGGGCGTGTTCCTGCCCGGAATCGACAAGCCCTCGGCACCGTCGGCGCCGGTTCACTTCACCGCCCCGGATCCGACCGCGCTCTGGCAGCTGGGAGTGGACACCGGCCGGGCCTACGCCGCCGTTTCCGGTGACTTCAACCCCATCCACCTGAGCGTGCTCTCGGCCAAGGCCCTGGGGATGCGCCGGTCGATCGCCCACGGCATGTACCTTGCCTCGAGGGCGCTGGCCGACGTAGGCGCCGCAAAGGGAGAGACATTCAGCTGGCAGGTCACCTTCGAGGCGCCGGTGTTCCTGCCGGCGCGGGTGGCCCTGGACATCAGCACAGTCCAGGACACCGACGGCGGCTGGCAGCGCTCCGACTATGTCGCCTGGAACCCGAGGTCCGGCCGCAAGCACTTCAGCGGAGCGGTTGCCGTGCTCTAGCGATCCTTTTCGCTTGTTCGTCGGGAGTTTAGGCGGGGCCCGGATCTCTTCGCGCCGGGAGGACATGTCCATGCGTCGCACGCGGGACGGGGCATAACCGGATTATGTCCCCGTGCCGGCCCCGGCGCGGGGCATGTCCCGTGGGCAGTTTCGTTTACATGGCCGGGCGCAGGCAGCCAGCGGGCGCGCTCCTTCCCGGTTGCCCGCCGTCCGGCCACCTGCCGGCCCGGGCAAAGCCCGGAATCCCGCGCGCGTTTGGCGCCGGGCGCCGAAGCGACTGGGCAGGACCGTCATGGTATGGGCGCGTGGGTCCGGCGGCGGGGAATCAGGCGTTGGGTGGGTCCGGCGGCGGGGAGCCGGGCTGTCGGGCGGGAGGACATGCTCATTCTTCGCACCCGGGACCGGGCATAACCGGACTATGTCCACCGGCTGTCCCCGGCGCGGGGCATGTCCATGAGCCGGCCATCCCACCCCCGCGACCCAGGCCCGGGCCCCCCGACGAGCTATCCCAAATGCCCGCCAGCACCAAACCAGGCTGAATGTCCGGCTGGGGCGGCCGCCGCCGTCGGGTTGTGGCCCGCGGCCCGCTAGTTCCTGGGTCCGCCGGACTTCACGACGCGCAGCATGCGGAGCAGACTCAGCAGGATAGATTCCACCGCACTGGGCGCGTCTGTTGCTGCTTCCTCCGCGCCGATGCGGGCGGTCAACTCCTTCACTGCGGCATCGGCCGTCTCGACCAGTTCCGCCTGCCGTTCCGGGCTCTCCTCTTCGATGGAGCGCAGGACGTCAGCCACCGCAGCCATGGCCTCGGCGAGCGGGACAGCGTATTCATCCGGTACAACGAAGGGTGTGTCGCCGGCCCAGATGACATCCGAGAGGACCTGCGTGACGTCCTGGACATGGAAGGTGACCCGCTCTAGGTCCCGGAGGTTCCGGTAGTCCAGCTCCACATCCCGCGGATGGAGCCGCCGCCGGGGGTTCGCGTGCCGGCTGGCGTCCGCCTTTTCCACCGCGAGCCGGACCGAGCGGGCCGATCCTGCGAGCGCCTCGGAACGGCTCGACCAGTCCTCATGCTCCGGCGGCCAGCTCTCTTTCAATGCCTTGCCCATGTCACCCAGTTGCTGGGCAAGGGCAAGGCGCAACTGAGCGATGCTGAGCGCGGCGGCGTTGAAATGCAACGGCGGGAACACGAGGAGGTTGACCAGGATTCCCACGGTGACCCCTGCGCCCATCTGGACCAGGTAGCCGAACGAGAAGCTGTCGGGATTGTTTCCGCCGACCAGCAGGACCAGGAGAGCCGCCGTCGGGATCCAGTCGCTGCCGGAGCCGATCCACGGGAGCCCGGCGAGGATGACGCCAAAGCCCATAACGATGGCAACCGACACCGGAGTGGGGTCTCCAAGGCTGACAAGCACAAAGGACAGGCCGATGCCGATCGCCAGCCCCACCAGGGTCTGGACACCCTGGCGGATGGACCCGGACACGTTCTCGTACATGGCGACGAGGGCGCCAAGCGGAGCGTAGTACGGGTAGTCGGCCGCGGACCCGGGCATAAACGGTGCAACAGCAAAGGCTATGCCGGCGGCCAATGCCGCCTTCATGGCCAGTTGCAGCCGGGGCCAGAGCAGCGCCGACGCCACGCTGCCGGACACGATCCGCCACAGTCTCGCCGCCGGGGAAGACCGCGGAGTACTTGCGTCTTTTACGTTGCTCATCCCGGTTCACCCTAGGCTGGGGATGTTGCTGCGACAAGTGGACAAACCACGTCTAGGGCCGCGGCCGGTGGGGACAGGGGCTCAGCCCGCCCCGTGCCCCGGAGCCACTTCTTCACCGGCCCGGACCGGTCCGGGCGGGGTCCCGTCCCCAAAGGGCCGGCCGCCGAGGGCTTCGCGGCCGTGTTCGGTCAGCCAGTTGCCCAGCTCGGGCCCCTTCGGCACGATCCCGGTGGGGTTGATGTCCTCATGGACGATGTAGTAATGCTGCTTGATCTGCACGAAGTCGGTGGTGTCGCCAAAGCCAGGGGTCTGGAACAGGTCCCGGGCATATCCCCAGAGGGCCGGCATCTCGCTGAGCTTTTGCCGGTTGCACTTAAAGTGCCCGTGGTACACGGCGTCGAACCGCGCCAGCGTTGTGAAGAGCCGGACGTCGGCCTCGGTGATGGTCTCCCCGACGAGGTAACGCTGGCTCGTCAGCCGTTCCTCCAGCCAGTCCAGCGCGGTCCAGAGCCGGTCATAGGCGGCATCATAGGCCTGCTGGGAGCCGGCGAAGCCGCAGCGGTAGACGCCGTTGTTGACTTCGGTGAAAACCCTCTTATTGACCGTGTCGATCTCATCACGCAGTTGCCAGGGGTACAACGCCGGGGCACCGGACCGGTGGTAGTTGGCCCACTCGGTGGACAAGTCCAGTGTGATCTGCGGGAAGTTGTTCGTGACCACCTTGCCGCTGGGGACATCGATGATCGCCGGCACCGTGATGCCGCGGGGATAGTCCGGGAACCGGCGGAAGTAGGCGTCCTGGATCCGCCCGATGCCAAGCACAGGATCCTTGCCGCCGGGATCCAGGTCAAAGGTCCACGAGCGGGCGTCGTGGGTGGGGCCCGGCTGTCCGAGGGAAATGACGTCCTCGAGGCCCAGAAGCCGCCGAACGATCACCGTCCGGTTGGCCCAGGGGCAGGCGCGGGCCGCGATCAGTCGGTAGCGTCCCGGCTCCACGGGCCAGCCGGGTTCGCCGTTGCTGCCCGGGGCACCGTCCCGGGTGATCCGGTCCTCGATGTAGTTGGTGTCCCGGCTGAACTCCTCGCCGCCGGTGACGTAGGCACCCTTCGTGCTGAAGCCGGCGGGGTCATCGGTGTGTGTCTGGCTCATGGTCCCAGCCTATGCCGGGGGAACGCCCGGCCCCTGCAACGTTGCGAAGACCTGCGCCATCGGCTGCCAGGCAAACCACCAGGCGGCCCCCACGACGCCGGCGAAGAGTACGATCCAGATGACCGCAGGAACGCGGGTGGCCCGGAACAGCAGGTACGCGTCCGACGTCGGCAGTCTGTCCCGGCGCCGCAGATGGACGGTGGCCAGTTTCCCGAGGTCCCGTACTGCAGCGACCAGGAGGGCCAGACCGAGCACGATCATAACGTGGCCGTTGAATTCGGGCGGGACAAACAGGACGAGCAGCACGGCGGCCAGTACCGCGGCCGCGGTGATCAGGAGTCCGATCCCATTGCGGATGAAGAGGAACGAGGCCAGCAGCACCAGGGTTCCAACCGACATCGCCGCCGGCCCCCAGCCGTTGAAGCCGCACCAGACCATGGCAGCACCGACGACGGCGGGAACCGGGTAGCCCCAGAACGTGGACCAGACAGCGGCCAGGGGGCGCCGGCTATAGGTGGTGGTGGTGCCGGAGTGGTCCAGGCTGAGCCGGATCCCGCCGAGGCGCTGGCCCGTCATGAGCGCGGCGAAGGCATGGCCGAGTTCGTGGGTCACGGTGGCCATCAGCCCGAAGTAACGCCACGTAACGCGGGGGAGGGAGAGCACGACGGCGATGAGGACCACCAGGGCGAGCTCGGTACCGGTGACGTGCGGGACGGGGCCCTGCGCGAATCCGGCGAGGATCCGCTCCCACCAGGTTTCGGCGGCGTTCATGCCGCCTTGCCTGCGGGGGTGCTGTCCTGGCGGAGGGCGGGCAGGAGGGCAAGCTTCCGTTGGCGCTCCTCGGGGAGGAGCATCCGGAAGGGTTCGACGTCGACCATAGACTGCAAGGCTAGCGCGGATCGCACAGCGCGCATAAAGACAGCGGCGCCTCAAGGGGAGGCGAGGCCGGAGGGTTCGGCACGGAGCCATCCGGCACATCTGGGCCGTTTATCCGGCGGAACCCGAGTCCACCAACACGGGACGGGGCGTTGCCGGCGTCTAGAGTTGCCCCATGACGGATGGTATGCACCATAACAATGCGCCAGGCACAGCCGCACTGCTGCGGGAACTTGCCGCGGCCCACGGCGTGGGGACCTCCTACTGGGGCTGGGACGGCGTCGAACGCGCCGTTTCGGACGCCACCCTGCAGAGTGTCCTCGCGGCTCTGGGCGTCCCGGCCGCCGGAGCGGAGGAGCTGGAACGGTCCCTGGCTGAGGCCGGACTGGCGCCGTGGCGGCGTCTGCTGCCGCCGGTCGTCGTCGCCCGCGAAGGGCAGGGGTTCAACGTCAACGTCCATCTGCCGCACGGAAGCGCCGTCCGCGTGTGGATCCTCGCCGAAGACGGCGGCAGGTACGAGGTAGCGCAGCGGGACAACTGGGACGAGCCGGTCGACGTCGACGGTGTCCTCACCGGCCGGGCGACGTTCGCGGTACCGGACCGTGTGCCCCTCGGCTGGCATACCCTGCTGGCAGAGAACAACGGCACGGTAGCCCGGTGCCCTCTCGTCGTTACACCGCGGCGGCTCCAAACGACCGCGGCGCTGGCGGGCCGGCGGAATTGGGGACTGACCGCGCAGCTCTATTCCGTGCGATCCTCCCGGTCCTGGGGGATCGGCGACTTCGCGGACCTCGCAGACCTCGCCACGATTTCAGGGCAGGAGGGTGCCGGTTTCCTGCTGGTCAATCCACTGCACGCGGCCGAGCCCCGGCCGCCGGTCGAAGACTCGCCGTACCTGCCCACGTCCAGGCGGTACTTTAATCCCCTCTACCTCCGGGTGGAGGAGATCCCCGAATACGGCTACCTTGGCCCGGCCGGCCGGGCCAGGGTGGAACGCCTGGCCGAGCAACGGCACTCCGGAAACCACTCCACCGGACTGCTGGACCGGAATTCCTGTTACGGGGCAAAGCTGGCCGCCTTGGAGCTGGTGTTCGGGGTCCCGCGCAGCCCCGCCCGCAGCCGCGCATTTGCGGATTTCTGCTCCGAACAGGGACAGGGACTCGACGACTTCGCCCTTTGGTGCGCCCTGGCCGAGAAGCTGCCCCCGGGGGCCCCGCAGTGGGCCGTGGAGGCGTCCGCGCCGGACACCGCCTACTGCAAGGAGCAACGGGCACTGCTCGCTGGCCGGATCGAATTCCACCGCTGGCTGCAGTGGCTCTGCGACCAGCAGCTCGAAGCAGCGCAGCGCTCCGCGAAGCTGTGCGGCATGGAGATCGGGGTCATCCATGACCTCGCGGTGGGGGTGAAACTGGGCGGCGCCGATGCCTGGTCCCTTGCCGGGGTGTTGGCCCGGGACGTCACGGTGGGCGCACCACCGGACATGTTCAACCAGCGGGGCCAGAACTGGACCCAACCGCCCTGGCACCCGGGCCGGCTCGCGGAGTCGGGGTACGCGGCCTACCGCGACATGCTCAGGACCGTGCTGCGCCATGCCGGCGGGATCCGGGTGGACCATATCCTGGGTCTGTTCCGGCTGTGGTGGATCCCTGCCGGTGCGGGGCCGGGGGAGGGCACCTACGTCTACTACGATCATGAGGCGCTGATCGGAATCCTGGCTTTGGAGGCCCAACGCGCCGGGGCCATTGTGATCGGAGAGGACCTGGGCGTCTTTGAGCCCCGGGTCCGGGATTACCTGGCGGAGCGTGGGATCCTCGGCACCTCGATCCTCTGGTTTGAGCACGACGCCGACGGGCCGATCCCGCCGGAAAGATACCGCCAGCAGTGCCTGACCAGCGTTAACACCCACGACTTGCCGCCGACGGCGGGGTACTTGGCTGGCGACCATGTCAGTCTCCGGGAATCTTTGGGCCTGCTGCAGCGTGGGGTGGAACAGGAACGGGCCGAGTCCGCCGCCGAGCAGGAGGCGGTCCTGGCCCTGGTACGGGAACACGGCCTGCTTCCGGCGGGTGCCGCCGGCAAGGATGTCCGGCGGACGATCGAGGCGCTCTACGCGTTTACCGCTCTGACGCCTTCCTCGTTACTGGGGGTAGCCCTGGTTGATGCGGTCGGTGAGACCCGGACGCAGAACCAGCCCGGCACCAGTACCGAATACCCGAACTGGCGCATACCCCTGGCGGGGCCGAACGGAGCCGTCCTCCTCGACAGCCTGCCCGAGGATCCCGGCTTCCGTTCCCTTCTGGGAACTGTACGGACGGCGCTTCGTCCGGGGGAGTAGGCGCTGCCCCGTCCCGGCACCCTTCGCCCGGTGCGGGCCGGTGCGGGCCGGTGACTGGCTTGCGCAGCGGGCCAACAGCATTCCCGTCTCGCCGGCCATGCCTCGGGGGATTCCCTCCCGGTGGTCACCGGGGACGAGGGCGGCTGCAAAAACAACCGGATGGTCGCGGTAGCCGCCGGGCCGGCGGCCACGGGGGATTTCACCTCCACCGCCCGCTTCGGCCACTATTCCCTCCTGCACATGATCGAAGATACCTGGGGTCTGCCGCCGCTGACAGGCAATGACAGGGATGCCCCCGTTATGGGTGATCTGCTGAAATAGGGCGCCAAGTGCCGTCTAGGTGTTTCTTCACCGTCGGGCAAGTAGCGGCTACTCGTTCCATCCCGTCCCCAGCCCGCTACTCTGATCGCCAACAGCACCAGCAACGAGCGTTGCGCAAGCATGTCCAGGCAAAATCCGATGCTTCCGGGGAGAAAATACAATGAAGAGTATTGTGCGGGTGGCCGGTGCCGGTCTGGCTCTGGCACTGGGAATCGCAGGAAGCGTGGCCGGCACGGCCGGGGCCGCGACAATCTATAGCTTCGCGGTCATCGGTGACACGCCGTACGGCAGCTCGCAGCTGAGCCTGTTTCCGAAACGGATTGCCCAGATCAACGCAGACGCCGATGTCCGGATGGTGGGACACCTTGGCGACATCGGTGCGGGTAACTGCTCCACCACGTACTACGAGAAGATCAAAGCGAACTTCAACAAGTTTGCCGACCCGCTCGTCTACACCCCGGGTGACAACGAATGGGCGGACTGCCACCGGGCGAGCGTCGGCAAGGCCAATCCCCTGGAGCGGCTGTCTGCCATCCGGTCCGTCTTTTTCCCGACAGCCGGCCGGACCCTGGGCCAGAACCCGATCTCCGTAACCCCCCAGTCCGGTTACAAGGAGAACGTGAGGTTCGCCGCAGGCGGCCTGACCATCTCGACGCTGCACATTGTTGGTTCTGAGAACGACCTCAGGCCGTGGAGCGGACTGGGCTTTACTAAGGCCACTGCGGAACAGAAGTCCGAAGAGGCTGCCCGGGTGAACGCCGCCGTCGCGCAGGTCCGCGGCGCCTTCGCCGCGGCAACGGCAAACAACAGCAGGGCCGTGGTCCTGATGACCCAGGCGGACATGTTCGCCCCCGGAACCCAGAACACGGGCTACCGGAACGCCTTCCAGGCAATCGTTCGGACCATTGCCACTGAGAGCAAGGTCTTCAAGAAGCCGGTGTTCCTGTTCAACGGCGATTCCCACAGCTATGCCAAGGACACACCACTGACGCAATCGAAGTGGCTGTCCTTCTACGGTATCTCCGGCGGCGTATCCAACCTCACCCGGGTGACCGTCGAGGGCGAAGCCAGCGTGAATGAATATGTCAGGGTGAATGTCGTGTCGACCTCCGCGGTGCTGCAGATACAGCGGATCGCCTACAAGTAGGCAGGCCAGCACAATCGAAAGGCCCGGAAATCCGTGACGTGGATTTCCGGGCCTCTCTCTTGTTATTCCTTCGTTTCAACGCCTGCGGCTACTTGTACACGGGGGTTTCCGGGAAGTAGCTGTTGCAGCCCTGGAGCCCGCTGCTGTAACCGTTCAACAGTGAGTTGGCCCGCTCCTGCAGGGCTGACGGATCCGGTGCGGCCGGGGGCGCTCCCGGCTCGCCGGTGTCGACGGCGATGGCGGCCAGGACGGTTTTCACATCACCGAGATCGGCGGGGTACTCCAGCAGTCCGGCCGTGGCGGCATGGTTCACCCACGCGCCGGCGATGCAGTCAGCCTGGTTTTCCAGGAGGGTGTTCTGCTCTTCGGTCTCCGGCGCCGGAACCCCCATGATGCCCTGGATGTGGTGCCCCCACTCATGGGCGTAGCCGACAGCCGGGGCTGCGTCGCCGATGTTCGCGTAGAGATTCCAGAGGGCGTCCTGCCCGGTGTAGATCGCCCGGTCCTCCGTGCAGTAGGAGAAGTCCTGGCTGCTGTAGGGATCGGGCGTACCGTCATCCTTGAGGCATGCTGTGGGTCCCGTCAGTCCTGCTGCCACGTAATTGAGAGCGGCTGGGCGGTTCGCCACCCCATATTGTTCATCGAACACCGGCGCAACCAGCGCCAGCACGTGGCCGAGATAGCTCTGCATCTCGGCGTAGCTGTGGCAGCCCTCCTTGGACCCGGTCTGGCAGTAGATCCGCCCGCTGTTGGCTGCAAATTCCTCCGCCGTGGCCGGTGCGACCGCCACCAGCTGTGTCGGCGCCGGCACGGGAGCGGGGCTGGCGGGCGCCGTCGTGGGTGCCGGGGCCGGCGTCGACTCTGCCGAGGCGGTCCCCGGGGTGCCGGCCGTTGTTGCCGCGCCCGGCGGCGTACCGCCGGAACTGCAGGAGGCCAACAGCAATGCGGCTGCGAGCAATGCGATCGGTGCGGATGGTCGACGGTTCATGGGGCACTCCTTGGTCATCGATGAGACCACAGGCCATGCCGTGTCCGACGCGACTCGATTGAGTCATCCCCCTCAGGCCATAAGGATAGGAGTGTTGCCCTGTGGTGTCCACGCCTCGCGGGTCGGCGCCGGCGGCCAAAGTCGGCGCCCGGCAACCCGGCATGGCCCTGAGCCCGAGAGAAGACCAGTGGGAAGACCAGTGTGCGGGAAATCACGTCCCGCACCGCGGCCGCGCGCACAAAAAAGGCCCCGGAATCCGTGGATTCCGGGGCCTCTTTGTGTTGTGCGCGGAGGGGGACTTGAACCCCCACCCCCTTTCGAGGACTAGCACCTCAAGCTAGCGCGTCTGCCATTCCGCCACCCGCGCAGGTGGTGATTCGGGTAACCTTTTCGCCTTTCAGCGTTTCGGTTTTCTCCGAAGCAGCGAGAAAGACTCTAGCATGAGTTTTCACCAAACAAATAATCGGGGCTTGTGGGTAGGCTGAAGCCAGAAATTGAGCCGCCGCCACGAGGAGTGAAATATGACTGAAGTACGCCCCGAGGATGAAGTCGTCAGGATCTGCCAGGAACTGATCCGGATCGATACTTCCAACTACGGCGACGGCACGGGGCCGGGGGAGCGCGCGGCTGCCGAGTACACCGCGGGGCTGATGGCCGAGGTGGGCCTGGACGCCGAAATCTTCGAGTCGGCTCCCGGCCGGGCAAACGTTGTCACCAGGCTGGCGGGGGAGGACCCCTCCGCCAGCGCCCTCGTGGTCCACGGACACCTGGATGTGGTCCCGGCACTCCGCGATCAGTGGTCGGTTGACCCCTTCGGTGCCGAGCTCCGGGACGGCATGATTTGGGGCCGTGGAGCCGTGGATATGAAGGATATGGACGCGATGATCCTGTCCGTTCTGCGGAATTTCGCCCGGACCGGACGCAAACCCAAGCGGGACCTGATTTTTGCGTTCTTCGCCGACGAGGAAGCCGGCGGCACCTACGGCGCCCGCTACGCCGTCGAGAAACGGCCCGAGCTCTTCGATGGTGCCACTGAAGCGATCTCCGAAGTCGGCGGCTTCTCCGCCACCATCGGCGGCCAGCGCACCTACCTGCTCCAGACCGCCGAGAAGGGCCTCTCATGGCTCCGGCTCGTGGCCCATGGCCGCGCAGGCCACGGCTCCCAGATCAACACGGACAATGCAGTCACGCGGCTCGCCAGCGCCGTCTCCCGCATCGGGGACTACCGGTGGCCGGTGGAGCTCACCCCCACCACCCGGCAGTTCCTCGACGGCGTGACCGAACTTACGGGCGTCGAGTTCGATCCGGACGATCCGGACAAGATCCTCAAGGAGCTCGGCACGGTGGCCCGCTTCGTCGGTGCCACCCTGCAGAACACCACCAACCCGACCCTGCTCAAGGGCGGCTACAAGCACAACGTCATCCCCGAATCGGCCGAGGCCCTCATCGACTGCCGGACGCTGCCCGGCCAGGAAGAGCACGTCCTGGAAGTGGTCCGGGAACTGGCCGGCAAGGGTGTGGACGTCAGCTACGTCCACAATGACGTCTCGCTCGAGGTCCCCTTCGCCGGCAATCTGGTCGATTCGATGATCGATGCCCTGCACACCGAAGATCCGGGCGCCAAGGTCCTGCCGTACACCCTCTCCGGCGGCACCGACAACAAATCGCTGAGCCGGCTGGGCATCACCGGCTACGGCTTTGCCCCGCTGCAACTGCCTGACGAGCTGGACTTCACCGGCATGTTCCACGGCGTGGACGAACGCGTCCCCACCGATTCGCTGAAATTCGGTGCACGGGTGCTGGATACCCTCCTCACCAACTACTAAGACCGAAACGGCAACGACACGATGACCCCTGAAGACATCCTTCCCGATGCTTTGCTGGAGCGGATCCGCGGCCGTGCCGCCGGCTACGACCGCGACAACGCGTTTTGCCAGGAGGATCTGGCGGAGCTGGCGGCGGCCGGCTACCTCAAGGCCTTTGTGCCGGAGTCCGACGGCGGCCTGGGACTTGGGCTCGCGGCGGCAGCCCGGCTGCAGCGCAGGCTCGCGACGGCGGCCCCGGCAACCGCATTGGCCATCAACATGCACCTGGTGTGGACCGGCGTCGCGCATGTCCTCGGCGCCCGGGGCGATTCCTCGCTGGACTTCGTCCTCCGGGAGGCCGCGCAGGGGGAAATCTTCGCGTTCGGCAACTCGGAGGCCGGAAACGACTCGGTGCTCTTTGATTCCCGCACCACGGCCGATCCGCAGCCGGACGGCGGCTATTCCTTCACCGGCCGGAAGATCTTCACGAGTCTCTCCCCGGCGTGGACCCGGCTGGGAATCTTCGGCAAGGACTCCTCGGCCGGGGACGGCGAGGGGCAACTGGTGCACGGCTTCATCACCAGGGACACCCCCGGCTACGAGATCCTGGCCGACTGGGACACGCTGGGCATGCGGGCCAGCCAGTCAAACACCACGGTCCTGGCCGGCGCTGTCGTGCCGGCGGAGCGGATCTTCCGGAAGCTGCCGGTCGGCCCGAACTCGGACCCGCTGATCTTCGCCATCTTCGCCTGCTTCGAAACGCTGCTGGCCGCCGTGTACACGGGTATCGGCGAACGGGCCCTCGCCCTGGGCGTTGAGGCCGTGAAGCGGCGGACATCGTTCAAAAACGGCGGCCGTAGCTACGCCCAGGATCCCGACATCCGCTGGAAGGTGGCAGACGCGGCGATGGCGATGGACGCACTGTACCCCCAGCTGGCCAGCGTGGCCGCGGACGTCGACGGGCTGACTGAGCATGGCGGCCAGTGGTTCCCGAAGCTGGTCGGCCTGAAAGCCAGTGCGACCGAGACTGCCCGGACGGTGGTGGACCTGGCAATCCGGGTGTCCGGGGGATCAAGCTACTTCCGCGGCTCCGAACTGGAGCGGCTGTACCGGGATGTGCTGGCGGGAATGTTCCATCCCTCCGACGACGAATCGGCGCACAACACCGTGGCCAATGCCTGGCTGGGACCGCTGGAGACGCCCTGACGGCCGTGACCCGACGCCGGCTGGTGACGGCATGGTCCGCCGGCGCCTATATCTACACTGTCCGCTGGACCTGGGTGACTTTGCGGCGGAGCCAGAAGCGGCGGCCGCCGCCCAGATAAAGGATGCTGCGCTCCAGTTCCCACTTGCCGTACTCGGAATGTTCCACCAGGCGGCGGCGGGCATCGGGCAGGGAATCTTCAGGGCTCACCGTCAATACGAGGTACTCGTACTGCCTTAGGTAGTCCCGCTCCCGCCGGACTGAACTACTCAGAAAATGTTCCTTCATCGCTCTCCATTTTCGTCCTTTTCCGGCTAACGTGAAGTCATGAGCATCGATCCGCGTGTCGCGCTTCAGTCCCTAACTGCCGCCCTGGAAGAACACCTCTCTACCGTCGCCGCACGCAGGGGCGACGGGGACCCGGCGGTAGAAGCGGCGTTTTTTGCCGTTGCTGATGCCTTTGAAGTCTACGACGACTCGCTCTACGAAGCGTATGGGGAAGTGACACCGCTTCAGGTGATCGAGGACGACAGCGATGACGACGAGGACGAGGACGTCGACGACGAGGAAGACCTCGAGATCCTCCGGGACTGATCCCTCAAAAACTATGCACCCGCCGCAGCGGAGGATACTGCCCGCTCAGGCAGGGGCGGACACGTCCTCCAACGCCTGGGCAATCTCCGGCGGCAGCACTGCCAGCGTCGAATCCAAGACTTCCTTAAGCTGCACGGGCGTCCGTGCGCCCACAATCGCGGTGGCCACGCCGTGCTGGGACAGCAGCCAACTCAATGAAACGTCCAGGGCGGTCCGCCCGAGCCCCTTCGCTGCCATCGCCACGGCCTCGACAACGCTCGATGCGGCACCCTCAAGGTACGGCTCCACGTAGCTGGCCAGCCGCGAATGGGCGGCCCGGGAATCCGCCGGGATGTGCCCGCGGTACTTTCCGCTCAGCACTCCGCGGCCCACCGGCCCCCACGCCATCAGGCCCAGTCCAGCGTCCTCGACGGCAGGAATCAGCTCGGCTTCGGCCGTGCGGTTTACCAGGGAGTACTCAGACTGGTTCGCGACCAGCGGGAAACCCGCGGTCGCGGCGGCCTTGGCGGTCTGCCAGCCGTTGAAGTTGGAGACACCCGCATACCGTGCCCGGCCGGAACGGACCGCGTACTCTAGCGCGGACAGGGTTTCCTCCAGCGGCACGTTGGGATCCCAGGCGTGGGCGAGCCAGAGGTCCACATAGTCGGTGCCGAGCCTGGCCAGGCTCGCGTCCAGGCCCGAGAGCATCCCGCTCCGGGAGGTGTCGACGCTACGGCGGCCCTCCGACGTCGTCAGCCCCGCTTTCGTGGAAATCACCACTTCGGAGCGCGCGACGACGTCGCCGAGCATCCCGCCCAGCATCGCCTCGGCCTGGCCGTCGGCGTAGGACGCCGCGGTATCGATCAGGGTCCCGCCGCCATCCACGAAGAGGCGGAGCAGCCCGGAGGCATCCTGCTCATCGGTTTCCCGGGCCCAGGACATGGTGCCAAGGGAAAGGGCGGACACACGCAACCCACTGTTGCCGACATAACGCTGCTGCATGTCAGCAAGCTTACGGGGATTCGGAAAGCTTCATGACGTAGGGTCTATGAACGTGAACTGGTTTGAAGCGGCCCTGCTGGGCCTTGTGCAGGGACTGACCGAATTCCTCCCTATTTCCTCAAGCGCCCATCTGAGGATCGTCGGATCCTTCCTGCCGAACGCCGCCGACCCCGGCGCGGCGTTCACCGCCATCACGCAACTGGGCACCGAAACCGCGGTGATCGTGTACTTCTGGCACGACATCGTGCGGATCGTTAAGGCGTGGGCCGGTTCACTCACCGGCAAGGTCTCCCGGCAGGATCCGGACGCCCGGATGGGCTGGCTTGTGATCCTCGGCAGCCTCCCGATCATCGTCCTCGGCCTCCTCTTCCAGGACCAGATCGAGTCCGTGCTCCGCAACCTGTGGATCGTCGCCACCACCCTGATCGTCTTCGGCATGATCCTGGCAGTGGCCGACGCCGTCGGGCGCCAGGAGCGCGACCTCACGCAACTGACCTACAAACACGGCATCTTCTACGGGCTGGCCCAGGCCATGGCCCTCATTCCCGGCGTGTCCCGCTCCGGCGGCACGATCACGGCCGGCCTGCTGATGGGCTACACCAGGGAAGCGGCCGCCCGCTACTCGTTCCTGCTGGCCATCCCCGCGGTGTTCGGCAGCGGGCTGTACCAGCTCTACAAGGTCCTCTCCAAGGACGGCCTCACCGGCCCCTACGGCCTGCCGGAAACGGCCCTCGCCACGGTCATCGCGTTTGTCGTGGGCTACATCATCATCGGCTGGTTCCTGAAGTATGTCTCAACCCGCGGCTACAGCCTGTTCGTCTGGTACCGGATCTTCCTGGGTCTCGCCCTGTACCTGCTGCTCGGTTTCAATGTCATCAGCGCCTAGCGGGCATTGTCGTTAGCCGCCGGGGCCCAGGTCCAGGGCGTGGGATGGCCGGGCTCAAGGACATGCCCCGCGCCGGGGACAGCGGGCGGACATAGTCCGGATATGCCCGGTCCCGGGTGCGAAGAATGAGCATGTCCTCCCGCCCGGCAGCCCGGCTCCCCGCCGCCGGACCCACCCAACGCCTGATTCCCCGCCGCCGGACCCACCCAACGCCTGATTCCCCGCCGCCGGACCCACCCAACGCCTGATTCCCCGCCGCCGGACCCACCCAACGCCTGACCGGGCCAGCCCCACGCGCCCCTGCCGTCACGGTCCTCCCCGGTCGCTTCGGCGCCCGGCGCCAAACGCGCGCGGGATTCCGGGCTTTGCCCGGGCCGGCAGGTGGCCGGACGGCGGGCAACCGGGAAGGAGCGCGCCCGCTGGCTGCCTGCGCCCGGCCATGTAAACGAAACTGCCCACGGGACATGCCCCGCGCCGGGGCCGGCGGGTGGACATAGTCCGGTTATGCCCTGTCCCGGGTGCGGAGAATGGACATGTCCTTCCGGCGCGAAAAGGTCCTGGCCCCGCCCAAAACCCCGACGAATTAGCGAAAATGACCACTAGCACTAGGCTTGGGCTGTGAAATCCTGGATCTCCCGCCCCGTCCCCCAGCTCCCCGGCAGCATGCCTGCCCTCCGCCTCTTCGACACCGTCAAGGGCGCCGCCGTTTCGCTGGAGGCAACGGGCCAACAGTCCCTTTATGTCTGTGGAATCACCCCCTATGACGCCACCCACATGGGCCACGCAGCCAGTTACGTCGCCTTCGACCTGCTCAACCGCGCCTGGCGGGACGGCAGGCAGCAGGTCGCCTACGTGCAGAACGTGACCGACGTCGACGACCCCCTGCTGGAGCGGGCGACGGCGACCGGCGTGGACTGGCGCGAACTCGCGGCCAGCCAGATCGCACTGTTCCGGACCGATATGGAAGCACTCAATGTGCTGGCGCCGGATCACTACGTGGGCGCCGTCGAAGCCATCCCGATGATCGTGCCCGCGATCGAGCGGCTTGTGCAGCGAGGCCTGGCATACCGCGTGGCCGGCGGCGCCGGGGAGCCCGACGGCGATGTGTACTACGACGTCGAGGCCGCCGGCAAGCATTCCGCCGAGGCGCGTGACGCCTGGACGCTGGGTGCCGTCTCCGGCCTGTCCGACGCCGAGATGCTTGAGCTCTTTGCCGAGCGCGGCGGCGATCCGGGCCGCGCGGGCAAACGCCAGGCGCTGGATCCGCTGCTATGGCGCGTTGCCCGGGACGGTGAGCCCAGCTGGCCCGGCGGCGAATTAGGGGAGGGCCGGCCCGGCTGGCACATCGAATGTACCGTCATCGCCCAGAAGTACCTGCCCGCGCCGTTTACCGTGCAGGGCGGCGGCTCGGACCTGATCTTCCCCCATCATGAGATGGGCGCCGGCCATGCCTATTCGCTGTCCGGTGTGCCGCTGGCCCGTCATTTCGCCCACGCCGGAATGGTGGGGCTGGACGGCGAGAAGATGAGCAAGTCCAAGGGCAACCTGGTCCTGGTCTCCAGGCTCCGGGCCGCCGGCGAGGAACCGGCGGCGATCCGGCTGGCAATCCTGGCCCACCACTACCGCAGCGACTGGTCCTGGACCGACGCCGGCTTTGCCGAGGCCAACGAGCGGCTGCGTTCCTGGCGTGAGGCCCTCGCGGTTGCCCCGGAAGGCTCAGCCGCTCCGCTGGTGGCGCGGCTGCGTGCCGAACTCTGCAATGACCTGAATGCCCCCGGCGCCCTCACTGCCGTCGACGGCTGGGCCAAGGCTGCAATCGAAGCAGGCGGTACCGCAGCTGCCACTGATGCGGCGCTCGTGAGCGACGCCGTCAACGCGATCCTCGGCGTCGAGCTCTAGGGCTTTTCCTTTCCCCTGCGCTTGAGGTAGCGCTCAAACTCCCGTGCGATTGATTCGCCGCTGGCCTCGGGGAGGTCGGCGGTGTCCTTCGCTTCCTCCAGCTGGCGCACATACGCCGCGATCTCGGGGTCTTCGGTGGCGAGCTCGTCAACGCCGCGTTCCCATGCATCGGACTCCTCGACCAGATCCTGGGTGCTCAGCGGAACCTGCAGGAGCTCTTCGATCCGGTGCAGGAGCGCCAGCTGGGCCTTGGGGGAGGGAGCCTGCGCCACATAGTGCGGCACGGCGGCCCAGAGCGAAACCGTCGGCAACCCGGCCAGCATGGCAACTTCCGCGAGGACGCCGACGATTCCCACCGGCCCCTCGTACTGCGAGGCCTCCAGCTCCATCCGCTCACGCAGGGCAGGGTCGTCCGTGGACGCACTCACCGGAATAGGACGGCTGTGCGGAACATCGGCGAGCAAGGCGCCGACCAGGATCACATAGTCAACATGGAGCGCCTCCGCGTGGACCAGCAGTTCAGCGGTGTAGGCACGCCATTTGTAGGACGGCTCAGTGCCCTGGACGAAGATGGCGTCCACATTCGAGCCGGGCACGCTGGCCTTGAAAATGCGGGTGGACGGCCACTTGATCTTCCGCTCACCGGAGGAGGTGCGGCGGATCGTGGGCCGGGTGAACTGGAAGTCGTAGTACTCGTCGGCGTCGATCGAACCGACCTTCTTGCCGCCCCAGAGTTTGCTCAGGTAGCGCAGGGCATCGCTCGCAGCCTCCCCGGCATCGTTCCAGCCCTCGAAGGCGGCGAGCATCACGGTGATGCGCCGGCCCTCGGGCACGGGCTGCAGCAGCCGTTCCGGCTCGGGCACGGCGCCCGTTTCCGTGGGGTTTCCCTCGAAGCTATTCATCTGTTCACCCTACGTCCAAGCACCCGGCCCCCGCAGGGAATGAAGCGCCGGAAAGGGTCGACGCGCGGGCGATATTCGCCGTAGGCGTACTATGGGGCACCCTAACGGGGCTCCCCGTAGACTGGGAGGCATGCAATCCACAGCCTCCCACCCCCTGCTCAAGGCCGCGTTATGGGACATGGACGGCACCATCGTCGACACCGAGCCGTACTGGATTGAAGCCGAACACGCCCTGGTCGCGGCCCACGGCGGACAGTGGTCGCACGAAAAGGCCATGCAGCTCGTCGGCCAGTCCCTCGTCTTCTCCGCCGGGATCCTGCAGGAGGCCGGCGTCGAGCTGGAGCGCCGGGAGATCATCGACATCCTCACCGCCCATGTCATCAGCATGGTCCGGACCTCCGTGCCGTGGCGGCCCGGAGCGCGCGAGCTGCTGGATGAGCTGCACACCGCGGGCATCCGCTGCGCCCTCGTGACCATGTCCGAGGCCCCGCTGGCCCGGGAGATCGTGGCCAGCCTCCCGAAGCCCTACTTCGATTTCCTCGTTACCGGTGACACCGTCACGCAGGGAAAACCGCACCCCGAGGCCTACCTGAAGGCCGTGGAACTGCTCCGGCAGCAGGATCCGGAGCTGGGCGTCCGGCACTGTGTGGCCCTCGAAGACTCCATACCGGGCGTGGCCGCCGCCGTGGCCTCCGGCGTCGTGACCGTGGCCATCCCGCACATCATGCCGCTGCCGCACGATCCGCGCCGCGCCACCTGGGAGACCCTGGCGGGACGCACCGTGGCCGATCTTGAAGAGCTTGTGGCCCTGCGGCATGAGTTCCCGGACGCGACCTTCGGCCTGGACGGCGGGCCGGACAGCGCCGCCGCAAGGAGCCTGGCCAATGACTGACACCGAGACCCAGGGCCCCAAGGCCCAGACCCGCAAGGAAGGCATCCCGCTGGGGCGCATCGCCGGCATCCGGGTGATCCTCGCCTACTCGTGGTTCATCATCGCGGCATTCACCGTCGTCGTGTACGGACCGGTGCTTGAATCCAGGAACCCCGAGCTGGGCATCACCGCCTACTTCGTGGCGTTCGCCTATGCGGTCCTGCTGCTCATCTCGGTGCTGGTGCACGAGCTCGCCCACGCCCTGACGGCCAAGATCTATCACTGGCCCACCCAGAAGATCGTGCTCAACCTGTGGGGCGGCCACACCCAGTTCGAGAGCTTCACCGCGTCGCCGGGCCGTTCCGTCCTGGTCGCCCTGGCCGGTCCTGCTGCCAACTTCGTCCTGGCCGCCGCCGGCTGGCTCCTGCTGACCGGAGGCGAACTGACCGGAGTCGCCGGCATCCTCACCAACATCTTTGTCTGGGCCAACCTGCTGATCGGCATCTTCAACGTGCTGCCCGGCCTTCCGCTGGACGGCGGCCGGCTGGTGGAATCCGCAGTATGGAAGGCCACCGGAAGCCAGGAGAAGGGAACCGTAGCGGCCGGCTGGAGCGGCCGGATCATCGTGATCGCCCTCGTTGGCTGGTTTGTGGCCCTGCCCCTGCTCAGCGGCGGCCGCCCCGACTTCTCCCTCATGCTCATCACCCTCCTGGTCTGCGGTTTCCTCTGGATGGGCGCGACGGCCGCGATCCAGCAGGCACGGCTGCGGGGCCGCCTTCACCTGCTGAACGCCGGGACCCTCGCCGAGCCCGCCGTCGGCCTGCCGGAATCCGCCACAGTCGCCGAGGTGCTGCGCCTTCCACGGGACGTCGCCACCGGCGCAAGCCCCGCCGTGGTGCTGTGCCGCACGGACGGGCATCCGGTCGCCGTGGTCGACGCCGGCGCCGTCGCCACGGTCCCGCCACACGCGGCCGGGGCCACCCCGCTCACCGCCGTCTCCTACGCCCTCGGCGCCGGCGCCTATGTGCCCGAATGGTCCACGGGACAGGAGCTGATCCAGTACCTCGCCCAGCTCGACGGTCAGGAATACGCCGTCGTGGACCGTGACGGAGCCGTCACCGGACTGCTCCGGCAATCAGCCGTGCTGAATGCCCTCACGGGCAAGAATCCCGGCGGCGGCAGGCAGATGTAAGGCCAAAGCCGGTAGAGTTACCTGCCGGTCGTGTATTTCCGGCCCTGGGCGCAAGGCCCCGGGCACCAGCAGCCGGACCGCCGGCAACTCCGCGGCCACACAGCTTTACAGGAGCGAGGAACATTCTTATGAGCAGCGACACCGCCGCCAACACCAGCCCGGCCGATCTCACGGCCGGCAGCAGTACGCCTGCCAGCCCCACCACTGCCGCCCCCACCGCTGCCACCACGACGCCGGTCGGTGCCGCACGCCGCCGCGGACCGTTCCGTGAAGGTGAGCGCGTGCAGCTCACCGATGAGCGCGGCCGGATGAACACCATCAGCCTCGAAGTGGGCGGGGCTTTCCACACCCACCGCGGCTTCCTGAACCATGACGAGATCATCGGCCGGCCGGACGGCTCCGTCGTGGTCAACAACGTCGGCCAGCAGTACCAGACCCTGCGTCCGCTGCTCTCCGACTTCGTGCTCTCGATGCCCCGCGGCGCTGCCGTGGTCTATCCCAAGGATGCCGGCCAGATCGTTACCATGGCGGACATTTTCCCCGGCGCCCGCGTCGTCGAAGCCGGCGTCGGCTCGGGTGCGTTGTCCATCTCGCTGCTGCGCGCGGTGGGGGACAACGGCTACCTGCACTCCTTCGAGCGCCGGGAAGAATTCGCAGACATCGCCCGGGGCAACGTCGAGACCATCTTCGGCGGCCCGCACCCGGCCTGGCAGATTTCCCTCGGCGATTTCCAGGAGGAAGTGGTCCGCACCGAGGCACCCGGCTCCGTGGACCGCGTCGTCCTGGACATGCTGGCACCCTGGGAGTGCCTCGACGCCGTCGCCACCGTCCTGGCCCCGGGTGGTGTCTGGATCAGCTATGTCGCGACTGTGACGCAGCTGTCCAGGACCGCCGAAGCCATCCGCGCCGACGGACGGTTCACCGAACCCGATGCCTGGGAATCCATGGTCCGCGGCTGGCACCTGGAAGGGCTCGCCGTGCGCCCGGACCACCGGATGGTGGCCCACACCGGCTTCCTCCTGGTGACCCGCCGGCTGGCCGACGGCGTCACCGGCATCTCGGTGAAGCGCCGCCCGTCCAAGACGGATTTCAACGCAGAGGACGTTAATGCCTGGACGCCGGGCGCCGTGGGGGAGCGCGCCGTCTCGGACAAGAAGCTGCGCCGCGCGGCCCGCGACGCCATCGCGGGGACCAATGTCAAGGATGTGCCGGAGATAAAGAACTAGTCCGTATTTCGGAAGTCTTCAGCGGCGCCCGGCTTCTTGGGGCTAATGTCTTAATAGAAGCGCAGGAAGGGGCTGATGCACGATGGAGACTCCGAACACCGACCCGGGCCGTACCCCGGCAGACGACGCAGCAGCACATGCGGCACTGACCGCAGGACAACCGGCGGGCACCGACGGTGACCGCTACGCCGCCAACGAAGTGTCCGTCGCCGAGCGGCAGGTCAATATCCTCCGGGACAAGCTCCGGAACATTGACCGCCAGCTCGCCGCGGCGACACAGAACAACTCCAGGCTGGTGTCCATGCTGGAGGCGGCCAAGGCCGAAATCCTCCGGCTCAAGAATGCCCTCGATCAGGAGGGCCAGCCGCCGTACAGCTTCGGCACCGTCCTGCAGCTGAATCCGAAACGCCAGCCCTCGCCGGGCAACAGCGGCCAGGCCGCCACCGAGGAATCCGTGGATATCTTCAACGCCGGCCGCAAGATGCGGGTGGGGATCAGCCCGCTGGTGAACATGAACCAGCTGGCTGTCGGTCAGGAAGTGTTGCTCAACGAGGCGCTGCTGGTCGTCGCCGGACTCGGGTACGAACGGGCCGGCGACCTCGTCACGCTCAAGGAAATGCTGGGGCCGGACCGTGCCCTTGTGGTGGGCCGCGCGGACGAGGAACGCGTCATCCGGCTGTCCGGGGCCCTGCTCGCGCAAAAACTCCGGGTCGGGGACGCCCTCTCGATCGACTCCCGCACCGGTTACGCGCTGGAGAAGATTCCGCGTTCCGAAGTGGAAAACCTCGTTCTCGAGGAAGTCCCGGACATCACCTACCAGGACATCGGCGGGCTCGGCCCGCAGATCGAGCAGATCCGCGATGCCGTCGAGCTGCCCTTCCTGCACCCGGACCTGTACCGCGAGCACGGGCTCAAGGCGCCCAAGGGCATCCTGCTCTACGGCCCACCCGGCTGCGGCAAAACGCTTATCGCCAAGGCCGTCGCGAATTCCCTTGCCGCCCGCGCCGCCGAGCGCACCGGCAAGACGGATATGAAGAGCTACTTCCTGAACATCAAGGGCCCGGAGCTCCTCGACAAATACGTCGGCGAAACCGAGCGGCACATCCGGCTGATCTTCGCCCGCGCCCGGGAAAAAGCCTCCGAGGGCAGCCCGGTGGTGGTGTTCTTCGATGAAATGGACTCGCTGTTCCGTACCCGCGGCACCGGCATCTCCTCCGACGTCGAAACCACCATCGTGCCGCAGCTGCTCAGCGAGATCGACGGCGTGGAACGGCTCGACAACGTGATCGTGATCGGCGCCTCCAACCGCGAAGACATGATCGACCCGGCCATCCTGCGGCCGGGCCGCCTCGACGTGAAGGTCAAGATCCAGCGGCCCGACGCCGAGGCCGCGGCAGACATCTTCAACAAGTACATCACCACGGACCTGCCGTTCCACGCAACCGACCTCGCGGAGCACGACGGCGACGTCCAGGCCACCGTCGACGCCATGATCCAGCGCACCGTCGAGGCGATGTACTCGACCGCCAAGTCCAACGAATACCTCGAGGTGACGTACGCCAACGGCGACACCGAGATGCTCTACTTCAAGGACTTCAACTCCGGCGCCGTCGTGCAGAATGTGGTGGACCGGGCCAAGAAGTACGCCATCAAGGACCTGCTCACCGTCGGCCAGAAGGGCATCCGGATCGACCACCTGCTGCGCGCCGTCATCGACGAGTTCCGCGAGCACGAGGACATGCCCAACACCACCAATCCGGACGACTGGGCACGTATCTCCGGCAAGAAGGGCGAACGCATCACGTACATCCGCACCATCGTCCAGGGCAAGGCGGGCCAGGAGCCCGGCAAGTCCATTGAGACGATGCCCAGCACGGGCCAGTACCTGTGACGGGACCTGTGGCCGGCCGGCCGGCCGACGTTTCCGGCGGCCTGCCCGTGGGGGGTGCCATGCGGGTGATGGGCTCGGAAACCGAATACGGCATCCACGCGCCCTCCGCGCCGGGAGCCAATGCCACCATGATGTCGGCCCGCGTGATCCAGGCCTACGCCCAGGTGACGCGGCAGCGCGCCGCCGGCGGTGCCGAAACGCGCTGGGACTACACCGATGAGGAGCCGCTGCACGACGCCCGCGGCTGGACCCTGGAACGCAGCGCGGCGCACCCGGAACAGCTGACCGACCAGCCGCCGGTCCTGGACGCGGAGGCGGTGGCCCTCGCCTACGGCCGCGAAGAGCTGGAGCACGACGGCGAGGACGAGTCCGGCACGCTGCTGATGAACATGGTGCTGGGCAACGGGGCACGGCTCTACGTCGACCATGCCCACCCCGAGTACTCGAGCCCGGAAATCACGAACCCGCGCGACGTCGTCACCTGGGACGCTGCCGGTGACCTCGTGGCCCTCGCCGCTGTCCGCCGGCTGGCCGCCGATCCGGATCTGCCGCCGATCAACCTGTACAAGAACAACACGGACAACAAGTCCGTCTCCTATGGATCCCATGAGAACTACCTCATGCCCCGCTCCGTGCCGTTCGGCGATATCGTCCGCGGGCTGACCCCGTTCTTCGTCACGCGCCAGATCATCTGCGGCTCCGGACGGGTCGGCATGGGCCAGGACGCCTCCCGCCCGGGTTACCAGATCAGCCAGCGCGCGGATTTCTTCGAGACGGAGGTGGGCCTCGAGACCACCATCCGCCGCCCCATCATCAATACCCGTGACGAGCCGCACGCCACCGCGGACAAGTACCGCCGCCTCCATGTCATCATCGGCGACGCGAATCTCAGCCAGGCGTCGAACTACCTCAAGTTCGGCACCACAGCGATGGTGCTGAGCCTGATCGAGGCCGGGCTGGCGCCCAGGCTTGAAGTCCACGAACCGGTTGCGGCGCTGCAGGCGGTCAGCCATGACACGTCCCTCACCGCCACCCTGCGGCTGCTGGACGGGCGCCGGATCACCGCCCTGGACCTGCAATGGATCTACTTCGAGGCCGCCGCGAAGCACGCCCAGGACACCGGCGTCGCCGATGCCGTAGACGGCGACGGGCACACCCACGCCGTGCTGGAACACTGGTCCGCGACGCTGACGCAGCTGGGCGGCGACCGGGCCGCGGCCGCCTCCTCGGTGGAGTGGCTGGCCAAGCTTTCCCTGCTCGAGGGGTACCGGGAACGCGACGCACTCGACTGGGGCCACGCCCGCCTGGGCCTGGTGGACCTGCAGTGGGCGGACATCCGGCCGGAGAAGGGCCTCTACCATCGGCTGCTGGCCCGGGACCGGATGCAGCGGATCGTCGACGACGCCGCGATCGCCCGGGCGGTGACCGAACCGCCGTCGGACACCCGGGCCTTCTTCCGCGGCCGCTGCGTCAGCCGCTTCGGAACCGATGTGGTCGGTGCGAGCTGGGACTCCGTGATCTTCGATGTGCCGGGCCGGGGCAGGCTGCAGCGGGTCCCGACCCGGGAGCCGCTGCGCGGAACAGAGGCCCTCACCGGGGCCCTGTTTGCCCGGCACCGCGAGGCTGGAACGTTCCTCTCGGAACTCCTGGGGCTCAGCCCCGGTTCGTAGGGACAAAGCACCCCGTCAGCGCCGCCGGCATGGCAATATTGCTTACAGGATGTCCCATAGCAAACAGGGGACGGACAAAAGGAGAAGACAATGGCAGGCCAGGAGCAGCAGCAGCCGCAGTCACGCGACACCGAGGTTGACGAGGACGTCCCCGCCGCCCCGCCAGCACCCGCCGAGGCACAGGCGTCCGCCGCCACCCAGGGCGTCGATGACCTGCTCGATGAGATTGACGGCGTCCTCGAATCAAACGCCGAAGAGTTCGTCCGGGCGTTCGTCCAGAAGGGCGGCCAGTAGGGCCGCGGCACCGCCGCAGGTCGAAGGCGGCCCAGGCCTGGGACCGCCCGGGGCCGGGGGTCCGGAAGTCGTTGATCCACTACGTTGAGGGAGTGCACCAGTGCAGGAAACCACGGCCAACCAGGTAGCGGCAAACGCGACGTCCTCATTCACCGCGCACCTGCAGCGGGAACGCCCCGACTTAATGCCTTTCGGCCAGTTGCCGTTCCACCAGCTGCCCCCCGCACTCACAGGGCATGCCGCCGCTCAACTCCAGGTGCCCCACGGGACCACGATCGTCGCGCTGACGTACGCCGGGGGAGTGCTGATGGCGGGGGACCGCCGCGCCACCATGGGCAACGTCATTGCCAGCCGCCACATCGAAAAGGTGTTCCCCGCGGACCAATATTCCTTGCTCGGCATCGCCGGAACGGCCGGCATCGCCCTTGACATCACGAGGCTGTTCCAGGTGGAACTCGAACACTACGAAAAGATTGAAGGAACCCTGCTGAGCCTGGACGGCAAGGCCAACCGGCTCGGCGCCATGATCCGGGGCAACCTGCCGATGGCCATGCAGGGCCTGGCCGTGGTTCCGCTCTTTGCCGGCTTCGACCGCCCCGCCGGGCTCGGCCGGCTCTTCTCCTACGACGTCACCGGCGGCCGCTACGAGGAGCAGGAACACCACACGGTGGGCTCCGGCTCCATGTTCGCCCGCGGCGCCCTCAAGAAGCTCTGGCGGCCCAACCTTTCCGAACAGGACGCCGTCTCCGTCGCCGTCGAGGCGCTCTATGACGCCGCCGACGACGATTCCGCCACGGGCGGCCCGGATCCGGTCCGGCAGCTCTGGCCGGTGGTCTACCTCGTCAACCGCACCGGCGCCATCCGGGTCCCGGAACGCGAGCTCGCGGCGGTGGCCGGCACCATCATAGAATCCAGGGCCGTGGCCCAGCGGGAGGCCTGAAATGACCCAGCAGTTTTATGTTTCGCCCGAACAGCTGATGAAGGACCGTGCGGACTTCGCACGGAAAGGCATTGCGCGGGGGCGTTCGGTGGTGGTCATCAGCTGCCGGGAGGGGATAGCCCTCGTGGCGGAAAACCCCTCGCCGTCCCTGCACAAAATCGGCGAGATCTACGACAAGATCGCCTTCGCGGCCGTCGGGAAGTACAACGAATTCGAAAGCCTGCGCCAGGCCGGCGTGCGCTACGCGGATGTGCGCGGCTACTCCTACGACCGCGAGGACGTCACGGCCCGGGGACTGGCCAGCGTCTATGCACAGAGCCTCGGCGCCGTGTTCACGGCGGAGCAGAAACCGTTCGAAGTGGAACTGGCCGTGGCCGAGGTCGGCCCTGTCCCGGAAGCGGACCACCTCTACCGGCTGACCTTCGACGGATCCATCGCGGATGAGAAAGGGTTCATCGTGATGGGCGGCCAGGCGGACAAGGTGTCCGAGGCCGTCGCCGCAGGCTGGCAGGGCGAACTCGACTTCGCCGGTGCCATCCGGCTCGCCCTGGCCGGGCTCGTGGCGGACAAGGAAACCGCCACGCTGCCGCCGTCGGCCGTGGAAGTCGCGGTGCTGGACCGCGGCTCGGAAAGCAGCCGCGGTGCACGACGGGCCTTCCGCAGGCTCGAGGACGCGGACATCGTGGCATTGCTGGCTGAGGAGAACTGAGATGGACAAGCGCATTTTCGGCATCGAAACCGAATTCGGCATTTCCTATTCGAGTCCGGAGTCCCGGCCGCTGGCACCCGAGGAGGTGGCCCGTTACCTCTTCCGCAAGGTAGTCAGTTGGGGCCGGTCCTCCAATGTGTTCCTGACCAACGGTTCACGCCTCTACCTCGACGTCGGATCACACCCCGAGTACGCCACGGCCGAATGCGACGACCTCAGCCAGCTCATCGCGCACGACAAGGCCGGGGAGCTGATCCTGGACGACCTCGTGGACGAGGCGCAGGAACGGCTGGCGGCCGAAGGTTTCAACGGTACGGTGTACCTCTTCAAGAACAACACCGACTCCGCCGGCAACTCCTACGGCAGCCACGAGAACTACCTGATCCCGCGGCGCGGAGAGTTTTCCCGGCTCGCCGAAATCCTGATCCCGTTCCTCGTGACGCGCCAACTCATTGCCGGCGCCGGCAAGATCCTAAAGACCCCGCACGGCGCCACCTTCGCCTTCTCACAGCGGGCGGACCATATCTGGGAGGGTGTCTCGTCGGCCACCACGCGGTCCCGGCCCATCATCAACACCCGCGATGAGCCGCACGCCGACGCCGAGTTCTACCGCCGGCTGCACGTGATTGTCGGGGACTCCAACATGTCCGAAACCACCGCCCTTCTCAAGGTCGGAACGGTGGACCTGATCCTTCGGATGATCGAATCCGGCGTCATCATGCGCGACATGCGGATGGAGAACCCCATCCGCAGCATCCGTGAAATTTCCCACGACCTCACGGGCCGCGCCCTGGTCCGGCTCGCCAACGGCCGGCAGCTCACCGCGCTGGAGATCCAGCGCGAGTACCTGGGCAAGGTCACAGCCTTCGTGGCGGAGAACGGCGCCCACAACGCCCATGTTCCGCTGATCCTGGACCTGTGGGAGCGCACCCTGGACGCGATCGAAAGCGGCGACACGAGTACGATCGACACCGAGGTGGACTGGGCGATCAAGAAGAAGCTGATGGACAGCTACCGCGAACGCCACGGCCTGGGGCTCGATGCCCCGCGGATCGCGCAGCTGGACCTGACCTACCACGACATTTCGCGCACCCGGGGGCTCTACTACCTGCTGCAGAACCGCGGTGCGGTGCGCCGGCTGGTGGATGACACGGCGGTCAAGGATGCGGTGGACGCCCCGCCGCAAACCACCCGGGCCAAACTCCGCGGAGACTTTGTCCGCCGGGCCCAGGAACTCGGCCGCGATTACACCGTGGACTGGGTGCACCTGAAGCTCAACGACCGCGCGCACCAGACGCTGCTGTGCAAGGACCCGTTCCGCAGCGTTGACGAGCGGGTGGATGCACTGCTGGACTCTATGGGCTGATACCCAGCTTTCCGCGTTATTCTGGTAGAGGCCGCCCTGCGGCCACCGCTTTCCTTGCCGCGGGAAACCGCGCGCATTGCGTCCACCCTGCCTCGACGAAAGTTTCTACGTGCGCCGACTACTAGCAATTCTTCTTCCCGGGCTGCTGCTGCTGACCGCTTGCGGCGGTGGCGAGCCTGCCGCTCCGGAGCCCACCAGCCAGTCCGCCGGCGAGACCGCCAAACTGGACTCCCTCGAACTCACCGAGAACGGCGACAAGACGGCGCCCGGCGTGAAGTTCACCCAGCCCCTTGAGGTCAAGGAACCCACCATCAAGGTGATCAAGGAGGGCGGCGGCGACCGGGTCAAGGCCAACCAGATCGCGTCGATCTCGATCATTGCCTTCAATGGCAAGGACGGTGCCACTCTGGAAGACACCTTCCCGAAGGACCCGGAGCAGCTTGAGCTGAACGAGGAACTCAAGACCAGCAGCGGTGCCATCTACAACGCCTTCGTCGGCGCCAAGATTGGCTCCCACATTGCCCTTGCCGTTCCCGGCCAGGCCGCCGCCGAGGGCGCCGAAGCGCAGCCGTCCCAGCTCCTCGTGGTGAAAGTGCTCGCTGCCAAGGATGCGCCCAAGGTCCTCGACAAGCCCGAGGGCGACGCCGTCACCCCGCCGGCGGGCCTGCCCACCGTGAAGGAAAACGATAAGGGCGTCCCCGAGATCTCCGTCGAAGGCGTCGCCGCCCCGACCGCCCTCATCTCCCAGGACCTCATCAAGGGCAAGGGCCCCGAGGTCAAGGAAACCGACACCCTCACCGTCAACTACGTCGGGGTGGCACTGGCCGGCGGCAAGGTCTTCGATTCCAGCTTCGACAAAGGCGAGAAGGCTTCCTTCCCGCTCAGCGGAGTCATCAAGGGCTGGACCCAGGGCCTGAGCGGCAAGACCGTCGGCTCCCGCGTCCTCCTGGTCATCCCCAAGGACCTCGCCTACGGTGAAGAGGGCCAGGGTGACGCCAAGGGCGACCTCGTCTTCGTCGTCGACATCCTCGGCGTCAAGTAACCCGCCGCTCACCCGCACCACCGCACCCCAAGCCACGCAAAGAGGAGTAACCATGTCATTTGGACAGCGCGATCTTGACCGCCAGAAGCCGGAAATCGACTTCCCGCAGGGCGACGTTCCCACCGAACTCGTTATCACCGAGCTGATCGAGGGCGACGGCGCCGAAGCCAAGGCCGGCGACACCGTTTCCACCCACTACGTCGGCGTGGCCTGGTCCACCGGCGAAGAATTCGACGCCTCCTGGGGCCGCGGCGCACCGCTGGACTTCCGTGTCGGCGTCGGCCAGGTCATCCAGGGCTGGGACCAGGGCCTGCTGGGCATGAAGGTCGGCGGCCGCCGCCGACTGGAGATCCCCTCCGAGCTCGCCTACGGCTCCCGCGGGGCCGGCGGGGCGATCGGCCCGAACGAGGCCCTGATCTTCGTCGTCGACCTCGTCGGCGTCCGCTAGTCCCCACCCGCCCCCTATCCCCGCAAACTCGGACAGGGAACCCGGCGGTCGTGGGCCCTCCCCGGGCCACTGTATGAGCGGGCGCGGTAACAATCGGAATAGTTCTTCCGGTTGTTGCCGCGCTTTCGTCATTTTCGCGCAGGGACTTTAGTAGCCTTGCGGGGTGTCCGCCTCACGTACAGAACGCCTCCTGAACCTGCTCATCGCCCTGCTCAACACGAAGTACGGGCTGCGCCGCAGCGAACTGCGGGAAAAGGTCTACCGCGACGCCACCAGCAGCGACGGTGCCTTCGGCCGGATGTTCGAACGCGACAAGGGCGAGCTGCGCCAGTTCGGCTTCGACGTCGAAACGGTGATGGATAAAGGCTGGGGCTCGGACGACCCTGCCACCACCCGGTACCGCATCGGCAGGGAATCCAACCGGCTGCCCGAGGTCAGCCTCACCGCCGCGGAGTGCACGGTCCTCATCCTCGCGGCGCAGCTCTGGGAGCAGGCCGCCCTCGGTTCAGCGGCCGTGAACGCGATGCGCAAGCTGCAGGCGGCCGGCGGCCTGGTCGACGCTGAGCTCCCGGCCGGGGTCCAGCCGCGCATCAGGCCGGCGGGCCAGGCCTTCGAGGACCTCGTTGCCGCGATGCATGCCCAGCACCCGGTCCGCTTCGGCTACCTGGCCGGGAGCACCGGCAAGGAGGAGGATCGCCTGGTGGAGCCGTGGGGTCTCGGCAGCCGCTTCGGGCAGTGGTATCTCGTGGGCCATGACCGGACCCGCGGCGACAGGCGCTTCTTCCGGCTCTCCCGCATCACCTCCGCCGTGACCGTGCTCGAGAAGCAATCCTTCACCCCGCCTACCGCGTTCAACGTCCGCGCCGAGCTCGCGGGACTGGCGGAACTGCCGGTCCAGACCGCCGTCGTCGACGTCGAGCAGGGCCGGCTTCTGGGGCTCCGCAAGCGCGCCCTGACGGACCCCGACGCCGAACCCGGGGCTGCGCGGCCCGGCACCGGCCGGGACCGGCTCGGCGTGCCGTACCGCGACGCCGAGACCCTCGGCGAGGAACTGGCCTCCTACGGGCCGAAGGCGGCCGTTGTGGCCCCGCCGGAGCTCGTCACGGCTGTGCGGCGCCGGCTGGCCGCCGCCGCGGCCTTCGCCGCCACGCCCGCCCCTCCGGTCGCCTTCCCGGCTGCCGCCGCGGGTAACGCCAAGCACCGGCGAAAACGCACCTCCGAGGACCAGCTCAAGCGGATGCTCCAGCTGGTCCCGTTCCTGGTCCATAACCAGGGCCTGCACATCCGCGACGTCGCCGCGAGGTTCGGCATCAGCCGCAAGGAGCTCGAGGATGACCTGCGCATCCTGATCTGCTCGGGACTGCCGGAGGGCTACCCGGATGACCTGCTGGACATCCGGTGGGACGACGACCACGTCTACATCATCCAGGACCTGGAGCTGAACCGGCCGGTGCGCTTCGCCGTGGACGAGGCCTGCGCCCTGCTGACCGGGTTGGAGACCCTGAACGGCCTGCCGGAGCTGGCCGAGGGGAACGCGCTGGAATCGGTGACGCTCAAACTTATGGCCGCGGCGGGGGAGCAGGGCCGGCAGGCGGCGCAGCTCTCCGGCCCCGCGGTTGCTCCAGGCAACTCGGCCACCCTGGAAACGGCCCGCGACGCCATCACCAACGGTGCACAGCTGCGGCTCCGCTACTTCTCGCCGCAGCGGGACACCGTCTCCGAACGCAACGTGGACCCGCTCCGGCTCTACTCACTGGACAACACCTGGTACCTCGAGGCGTACTGCCATTCGGCGCAGGGCCTGCGCAACTTCCGGCTGGACCGGATCGAGGAGCTGCAGCCAACCGGCCTGCCGGTGTCCGCCGCGGCCAAGCCGGCGGACAGTTTCCCGGTGAAACTTTTCACCCCGAACGACGACGACACTGTCGTCGTCGTCGAACTGACCCGCCGCGGCATCGGGCTCGCCGACGACTACTACGCAGAACGCACCGCACCGCTTCCCGGCGGCGGAATGCTGGCCGAAATCCGTTTCGGCAGCACGGACCGGCTGCCCATGTTCGTGGCCCAGCACGGCGGGACCGCCCGGGTTGTGCAGCCGGAAGCCCTCGCGGCGGCTTCCCGGGCCTGGCTCGACGCGGCCCTGGCCCAATATGAAGTCTGACCGGCACCCCGGCTAGACTACTCAGCATGCCTTGGTGGTCCTGGATCGTAATCTGGATAGCGCTCGTCGCGCTGTCATTGTTGTTATTCGTTGTGCTCGGCGTCCGGTTGTTCCGGCAGTTCATGACCACGGTGAGGGAGCTCGGCGAGGCGGGGGAGCGGTTCTCCAGCTTCCCGTCCGCACCCGCCGGGCCCGGTTCAGCCGCTGTTCATATTGACGCCGTAGACTTCGACGGCGCCGGCACGGATGCAGCGTCCGGTGCGCACGCTGCGCCGGGATCCGCCGTTTTCGCCCCGCCCGCCCGGATGCGGCACGAATACGACGCGTCCAAGCTGGCCCGGCAGGAAGCCCGGCGGTTGCGGCGCGTCCGGCGCAAGACGGACCGGGGCCAGCCCCAGGCGCTGGGCGACATTGAATTCAGTTAGACATAGGATGTATTCAAACGAAAGGACCTCCTGACATGAGGCTTGAAGGCTGGCATCTCATCATCATCATCGTTCTGGCATTGGTGCTTTTCGCCGCACCGAAGCTGCCCGGCATGGCACGCAGCCTTGGCCAGTCGATGCGTATTTTCAAGTCGGAAGTCCGGGAAATGAAGAAGGACGGCGCCACCGACGCCAAGGATGACTCCGAAGCAGTCGAGGGCCGGGTCGTGAACCACCCGAAGTCCGCCGGCACGGAATCCCGCACGGCCGACGGAACCGACGTTCCGCCTCCGAACCGCGCCTAAGACCACATGGCAGTAACCATGGGCCGTCGATCGAACCCCGAGGGGAGGATGGCGCTCCTCGACCACCTGAAAGAGCTGCGGAACCGCCTCTTCAAGTCGGCGATCGCGGTCATTGTGGGCACCGGCGTCGGCTTCTTCGTCTACCAGCCGATGCTCGCCGCCCTGATTCAACCGATCCGTGACCTGAACGGGCACGAGGGCCGGCAGGCGACGCTGAACTTCGACGGTGTGGCCAGCTCCTTCGACCTGATGATCCAGGTCTCGGTGTTCCTCGGCCTCATCGCCGCCAGCCCGGTCTGGCTCTACCAGCTCTGGGCGTTTATCGTCCCGGGCCTGCACAAGAAGGAACGGCGGCTCGCGCTGTCCTTTGTCGCCGCGGCCGTGCCGCTCTTTGTTGGCGGCGTTCTGCTCGCCTGGCTCGTACTCCCCAACGCGGTGCGGGTCTTGACCGACTTCACGCCTTCCGGCGGTTCAAACTTCATCAGCGCCCAGATCTACCTGTCCTTCGTGCTCAGGCTGCTGCTGGCCTTTGGCATCGCCTTCCTGCTGCCGGTCGTCCTCGTCGGGCTCAACCTGGCCGGGATCATCAAGGGCAAGCAGCTCCTCAAGAGCTGGCGGATCACGGTGTTCCTCGTCTGCCTGTTCGCCGCCATGGCCGCGCCGGGGGCCGATGCCATGAGCATGTTCTACCTTGCCGGTCCCATGCTGGTCCTTTTCTTCGCGGCCATCGGGCTGTGCCTGCTGAACGACCGCCGCCGTGAGCGCCGCGCCATCAAGCGAACCGCGGAAACCGAGGCCACGGCGGACAACGCGACCCCCAGCTCCGAGCTGGAGAATCTCTAGCCGTTCGCGCACTAGGCTGGAAGCATGTCCATACTCCCCGGGCCGGAATCTCCGTCCGAACGCTACCGTGCCAGTGCCGAGCGGGCCGCCGAAGCCAAGACGTATCTGGGCGGTTTCATCCGGACTCTCGAATTCGAACTCGATGACTTCCAGCGCGAGGCGTGCCTCTCGCTGCAGGCCGGCCGCGGAGTCCTCGTGGCCGCCCCCACGGGTGCGGGCAAGACGATCGTGGGGGAGTTCGCCATCTATCTGGCCCTCCAGCGCGGCCTCAAGGCCTTCTACACCACCCCGATCAAGGCCCTGAGCAACCAGAAGTACTCCGAACTCGCCGAGAAGTACGGTGCCGCGCAGGTGGGGCTGCTGACGGGCGACACCAGCATCAACGGCGACGCACCCGTCGTCGTGATGACCACCGAGGTGCTCCGGAACATGCTCTACGCGGACTCCGACACCCTCGATGACCTCGGCTTCGTCGTGATGGACGAGGTCCACTATCTGGCCGACCGTTTCCGCGGCGCCGTCTGGGAAGAGGTCATTATCCACCTGCCCAGCGAGGTTCAGGTCGCCTCGCTGAGCGCCACGGTGTCCAACGCCGAGGAATTCGGTGCCTGGCTGGACACCGTGCGCGGACAAACCGATGTGATCGTCTCCGAACACCGCCCCGTACCGCTTTGGCAGCACGTCATGGTGGGCCGGAAAATCGTAGACCTCTTCGCCGGTGACATGAGCTTCGACGAGATCGCCCCCGCCGGCGAAGCCAATGCTGCGGTGACCGCTTCCACGGCCGACCTCAGCACCCGTCCGGGTTTTGAGGTCAACCCGGAGCTGCTCTCGATGGCCCGGGCCGAGAGCCAGATGAATTTCCGCGGGCGCTTCGGCCACGGCGGGCGCAACCAGCGGCGTCAGCGAAACCAACACAGCCAGCACGACGAGCCGCAGGGCGGCCCGCGCAGCGCGGTCCGCAAGGCCAGCCGCCCCCAGGTCATCGACAGCCTCGACCGGCAGGATCTCCTGCCCGCGATCACGTTCATCTTCTCCCGCGCCGGCTGCGACGCCGCCGTCGCCCAGTGCGTCGCCGCCGGGTTGTGGCTGACCACCGAGAAGGAACAGGTCGCGATCGCACGGCGCGTCGACGAGGCCGCGCAGGACATCCCCTCCGACGACCTGGATGTCCTCGGCTTCTGGAGCTGGCGCGACGGCCTGCTCCGGGGCCTCGCAGCGCACCACGCGGGCATGCTCCCCACCTTCAAAGAAGTCGTGGAAAAACTCTTCGTCGGCGGCCTGGTCAAGGCGGTGTTCGCCACCGAGACGCTGGCGCTCGGCGTCAACATGCCGGCGCGGTGCGTTGTGCTGGAGAAGCTGGACAAGTTCAACGGCGAGGCGCACGTGAACATTACGGCAGGGGAGTACACCCAGCTGACCGGCCGGGCCGGCCGCCGCGGGATCGACGTCGAGGGCCATGCCGTGGTCCTGTGGCAGCCCGGCACCGACCCGGCCTCGGTTGCCGGCCTTGCCTCGCGGCGCACCTACCCGCTGAACTCGAGCTTCCGGCCGACGTACAACATGTCCATCAACCTGCTGGCCCAGTTCGGCCGCTCCCGCGCCCGGGAGATCCTCGAATCCTCCTTCGCCCAGTTCCAGGCGGACCGGTCCGTGGTGGGGCTGGCGAAACAGGTGCGCAGCCGCGAGGAATCCCTGGCCGGCTTCAGCAAGGCGATGAGCTGCCACCTTGGCGACTTCACCGACTACTCCCGGCTGCGTCGGGCGCTTTCCGATGCGGAGAAGAATGCCTCCAAGACCACGTCCCGGGCCAGGAAGTCCCTCACCGAGGACTCCCTGAGCCGCCTGCTGCCCGGCGATGTCGTGGATGTTCCCACCGGGCGGGCGCCCGGCCTCGCCGTCGTGCTCAGCTCCGACCACCACTCCCGCGAGCCGCGGCCCGCCGTGATGACCCTCGATAGCCAACTGCGGCGGATCGGCACCCAGGACGTCGAAGGCCCGCTCGCGCCCATCACCCGGATCCGGATCCCGAAGTCCTTCAACGCCAAGGTGCCCAAATCGCGGCGGGATCTGGCCTCCTCGGTCCGCAACGCCATCCGGGACAACCGCCCGCCCGCGCCGCCGGGCCGGGACGAGGACTTCGGCCGCGCAGCGGCGCTGCCTGACCACGAGAAGAGGATCACCGAGCTGGGCCGTGAGCTCCGTGCCCACCCTTGCCACGGCTGCAGCGAACGCGAGGACCACGCGCGCTGGTCCGAACGCTGGTGGAAGCTCCGCCAGGAAACGGACGGGCTGGTCCGCCAGATCCAGGGCCGCACCAACACCATCGCGAAGACCTTCGACCGGGTCTGCGGGGTGCTGGGCAACTACGGCTATCTGGAGACGTCCGACGCCGGAGTCCTCACCATCAGCCCCGACGGGCAGCGGCTGCGCCGGATCTACGGCGAGAAGGACCTGCTCATTTCACAGTCCCTGCGGATGGGTGCCTTCGCTGATCTCGACGCCGCAGAAATCGCGGCCCTCGCCAGCATCCTTGTGTTCCAGGCCAAGCGCGAGGACCGCGGGCTCCGGCCCAAGATGCCCAGCGTTTCGCTGGAATCCGCGATCGATACCGTGGTGCGTGAATGGTCCATCCTGGAGGACGTCGAGGAAGCCGCCAAGCTGCCGCTGACCGGAGAGCCCGAATTGGGCCTGGTGTGGCCCATCTTCAAGTGGGCCAAGGGACGGCACCTCCAGGAGGTCCTCAGCGGGACGGACCTGGCCGCGGGTGACTTTGTCCGCTGGGTGAAACAGGTCATCGACCTGCTGGACCAGCTCGCCAAGATCCCGACCGCGGACCCGCGCGTCTCGAGACTGTGCGCGGACGCGATCACGCTGGTCAAGCGCGGCGTCGTCGCGTATTCCTCGGTGGCCTGACGGCTGAAGGGCAACGCCGGGCCGCCCGGCACCATCCGTCCCATTCGAACACCGCCGGCGCTGCGCCGGCCCCCAGCTACAAGGAGCTCCCGCACCATGACCGATTCCCCGGCCACCCCGGCGCCGCGCAAGGTGACGCTGTACCGTAACGGCTCGGTCTACACGGCCGCCGATCCCTTTGCGACCGCGATGCTGGTCGACGGCGACACCGTCGCCTGGGTCGGCTCGGAGCAGGCTGCAACGTCGATTGCCGATTCCTCGATGAACGTCATCGACCTGCACGGGGCGCTCCTGGCCCCCGGATTCGTTGATTCCCATGTGCACCTGACGGAGACCGGGATCGCGCTGGACTCGCTGCGGCTTGGCGGTGTCCGCTCCGCCAGGGAACTGCTCGACGCCGTCTCGGCGTCCCCCGCCGAGGGCACCGTGCTGGGCCACGGCTGGGACGAGAGCCTGTGGTCCGATCCGGAGCTTCCTTCACCGGCGGAACTTGAACGCGCCGCCGGCGGCCGGATGGTTTACCTGTCCCGCGTGGATGTGCACTCGGCGCTCGTGTCCTCCTCGCTTGCGACGGCGGCAGGCCTTGCGGGCCTCGACGGGGCCTCCGCCGGAAGCCAGGTCAAGCGCGCTGCCCACACCGCCGCCCGGCTCGCGGCGCGGCGGTTGCCGTCAGCAGCGCTCCGGGGCTACCAGCAGCTGGCCCTGGCCGAAGCTGCCGCCAATGGCTATGTGGCGCTGGCCGAGATGGCCGCACCTCACATCGGCAGCATCGAGGACCTGAAGCTTGCGGCGGCCTGGAATTCCGGGCCCGACGCCGTTCCGGAGGTCCTGCCGTACTGGGGTCAGCCGGCGGCCTCCGCGGAACAGGCCCAATCCATTATCGACAGCCTGGGCGTGTCCGTGCTGGGCCTTGCCGGGGACCTGAACATCGACGGCTCGATCGGTTCGCGGACGGCGGCCCTGCGGGCGGACTACAGCGATGCTCCGGGGGAGCGCGGCAGCCTGTACCTCTCGGTGGCGGAGGCGGCCGCACACCTCGCGGCGTGCTCGCTGCTGGGGATCCAGGCGGGTTTCCACGTCATCGGTGACGCCGGGCTGGATGCGGCGCTGGACGCCCTGGACCAGGCGGCGGCCGAAGTCGGCGCGCAGAAGGTCCGCGCCGCAGGCCACCGCTTCGAGCACGTCGAACTGGCCGACGCGGACGCCATCAACCGGCTGGCCGGCTACTCCGTGACCGTCAGCGCGCAGCCGTGCTTCGACTCCGCCTGGGGAGGCGGGGGCAGCCTCTACGAGCAGCGCCTCGGCGCCCGCCGCACCGGCATGAACCCGTTCGGTTCCTTCTACGCCGCCGGGGTGCCCATCTGCTTCGGCAGCGACAGCCCGGTAACTCCGCTCCGGCCGTGGTCCAGCGTGCGGGCCTGCCTGCAGCACAGCAACCCCTCCGAGCAGATCTCCGCCCGCGCAGCGTTTCTGGGCCACACCAGGGCCGGCTGGCGGGCCGCCCGCTACCGGAACCCGATGGCCGGCCAACTGGTTCCCGGGGCACCGGCCAGCTTCGCCGTCTGGGAGGTCGAGGAACTTATGGTCCAGGTCGCCGACGGCCGCGTCCAGTCCTGGAGCACCGACCCCCGGGCCCGGACGCCCCTGCTGCCGGCCCTCGACACGGGGTCCGATCCGGCCTGCCTGCTGACCGTCGGGGACGGGCGCGAACTGTTTTCCAACGGTACCTTCGGCGCGTGACGGCACCGAAAGTTTGCCGGCCCGACGGCGGTCCTGACCTGCGGCGTTGAATGAAACGGCAGGTCACGGTCCGGTTGACAGATCATGGCGTCCCCGTAGCATTGAGGGTCAACGGAGGGTTGCGCTAAGCGCAGGCTCCGGACGTCCCCCGGTCAGTTCCAGGTTGCCGCAAGCGCGGCGGCCGCTTCGGTTGTGGCCATGGGTGTTCCCAGGGGGCGGGTCCATTTCGCAGCAGAAAACGGTCCCGGCGGCGCTTCTCGCGCTTTGCCGGAACTGGCCCGTGGCGGGTGGACCTGCCCACGGAACCGATTGCGGCCTCGAAGGGTCCGGCGACTCCCTATAATGGGAAGTTGCGCCTGCTCCCTGCTATTGGCAGACCGGCCGGCGCTCTGACCGCTCCCTTCAAGGAAAGGCCTCGCTGTGCGTGTCCTCACGATCATCCCGACCTACAACGAGCTGGAATCGTTGCCCAAGACCCTCGGGCGACTGCGCACGGCCGTGCCTGGCTCCGATGTGCTGGTGGTCGACGACAACAGCCCCGACGGCACCGGGCAGCTCGCGGACCGCATCGCCGCAGAGGACAACCAGGTCCACGTCCTGCACCGTGAAGGCAAGGCCGGCCTGGGCGCCGCCTACATCGCCGGCTTCCGGTGGGGCCTCGACGCCGGGTACGACATCCTCGTCGAGATGGACGCGGACGGCTCCCACCAGCCGGAACAGCTCCCGCAGCTGATCGAGGCCGTGGAGCAGGGCGCCGACCTCGCCATGGGTTCGCGCTGGGTTCCCGGCGGAAGCGTCGTCAACTGGCCCCTGTACCGCCAGGCGATCTCCCGGGTCGGAAGCACGTACGCCCGGATCATGCTCGGCGTCAAGATCAAGGACGTCACGGGAGGCTTCCGCGCGTTCCGCCGGACTACCCTGGAGAAGCTGAACCTCGACGCCGTCGACTCTGTCGGCTACGGCTTCCAGGTGGACCTCGCCTGGCGCGTGGCCAGGCTCGGACTGAACATCGTGGAACGCCCCATCACCTTTGTGGAGCGCGAACTCGGCGCCTCCAAGATGAGTGGAAACATCGTGGTCGAAGCCATGGTCAACGTCACCAAGTGGGGCCTCACTGCCCGCTGGAACACCCTCTCCGCCAAGCTCGGCGGAAAGCTCGGCGCCAAGAAGGCCAGCAAGTAGGGCCACCAAAGAAAAAGCAACGCGGGGTCACTTCCAGCCCATCCGGTGCATCAGGATGGGCTGGAAGTGACCCCGCGTTGCTCGAAATGCGGGTGCGCCGGCTGCTTAGGCCGAGCGGCGTTCGCCGCGGCGTTCACGCAGGATCGTGAGGCGATCTTTAAGGATCTGCTCCAGCTCGGGCAGGGAGCGTCGTTCCAGGAGCATGTCCCAGTGCGTGCGGACGGCCTTCTCGTTGCTGTTCACGGGGCGTTCGCCGTCGACGAGCAAGGCTTCCTTGCCTGTCTTCGACACCCAGACCGGAGGGATCTCCGCTTCGGAGGAGAAGGTCACGAATACCTGCTCGCCGTCCTCGCAACGGTACTCAACCCGCTGGCGCGGAGCCGGTTCGACACCGGATTCGGTCTCCATGCTCTGTGCGCCAAGGCGCATACCCCGCAGGCTGCGATCGCTCATTTTTTCTCCACTCTGTTCGGTTCGCAGGGTCAGACCCTGCGTTAGCCGGGGGCTGTACGGCCTCGCCGGACTACTGTTTGCATCGCGCTGCATCGCTGGAAAGAACCGGCGTGATCCCGGCAAATCGTCACTGGATTAAACGCTTTGCGAAGCTTAATTGTTCCAGCCGGTTGAACCAGCCGGACAAATATTTGAGTATACGCGAACAGCACACCCCGGGTAAAGCCTGTCGGGGCTGTTTCGGCGGCTGCCGGGCACGGAAAAGGGGAGGCGCCCGCCTGTGCGGGTGCGTCCCCTTTCCCTAGAAGATCAGGAATCCGGCTTGGCCGGGAAGGCTGCTGCGCTTGCCGCGCCGGCTGCCGGCGTGGCTGCCGGACTCACCGGAGCCTTCTGCTGCGCGGCGTCCGAGTCCGGACCGAACAGTCCATCCGCGGGCTGACCGGGCCTGGTGCCGCCAATGGCGTTGCCGATGCCCTTGAGTGCTTCGCCGACCTCGCTCGGAATGATCCAGAGCTTGTTCGCCGATCCTTCGGCGATCTTCGGCAGCACCTGCAGGTACTGGTAGGCGAGGAGCTTCTGGTCCGGATTGCCCTTATGGATGGCGTCGAACACCTTCTGGATGGCCTGGGCCTCGCCGTCGGCCCGGAGGATGGCGGCCTTGGCGTCGCCTTCGGCCTTAAGGATCGAAGACTGCCGCTGGCCTTCGGCGGTGAGGATGGCGGACTGCTTGGTGCCTTCCGCGGTGAGGATGGCGGCACGTCGGTCACGTTCGGCCCGCATCTGCTTTTCCATCGAGTCCTGGATGGAGTGGGGCGGATCGATCGCTTTGAGTTCCACCCGGGAAACACGAATGCCCCAGCGGCCTGTCGCTTCGTCCAGCACACCGCGGAGCTGCCCGTTGATCTGGTCACGGGAGGTGAGGGCCTCTTCAAGGTTCAGGCCACCGACGACGTTACGGAGGGTCGTGGTGGTGAGCTGTTCGACCGCCTGGATGTAGTTGGCAATCTCGTAGGTTGCCGCCCGGGCATCGGTGACCTGAAAGTACACCACGGTGTCAATGGAGACCACTAGGTTGTCCTCGGTAATCACCGGCTGCGGCGGGAATGAAACCACCTGTTCACGCAGGTCAAGCAACGGCAACAGCCGGTCCACGAACGGGATCAGGATCGTGAGGCCGGGGTTCAGCGTGCGCTGGTACTTGCCCAGCCGTTCGACGACGCCGGCCCGCGCCTGCGGGACAATCCGCACCGAGCGGACCAGCACGATTATTACGAACGCAACGAGAACCAGCAGCACGATTGCGACTGCGATATCCATACATCACCTTTTCCCCAGATATGTGGTCTTGCTATGCTTTGCGGCGGTGTCCCGCCGCGTGTCCGGTGCCGGTGGCGGCCGCCGGAAAAATAGCGCGCACTATTGGACGGCGGTCTCGGGCTGTGGGGCAACGACGGCGGTGGCGCCGTCGATCGAGCTGACCACGGCGTGCTGGCCGGGGGCAAGGACTCCGGTTTCCGAGCGGGCACTCCAGATGTCGCCGCCGATCTTGACCAGACCGCCGCTTGCGCTGACAGGTTCCATAACGAGGGCGGATTCACCGATCAGCCGCTCGATGTTGCTGCGCTGTTCCGCCGGTCCCTTGTGCAGGTGCTTGAGCGCGACGGGCCGGACGAAACCGATCATCAGGAGGGCGACTACGCAGAAGGCGACAATCTGGAGCCAGAAGTCCGCGCCGGCGAAGTCGGCCAGCAACCCGGCCAGGGCGCCGCCGCCGAGCATGATGAAGAAAAGGTCGAGGGTGAGCATCTCCACCACGGCGAACATCAGGAAGACGGTGAGCCAGAACGCCCACAAGTTTTCGGCCAGCCATTCAAACATCTGTGCCCCCTTCGCTCCCGGGAGCTGCCGGCGCAGACCCTCAGTAACTGTGAGTCCATCCTAAGCCGAAGGGCAAGGCCTGCCGAGGGCGGGAGAATCCAAGCGGCCAATGTGGCCAAGTCGTTACCTTTCAGGGCAGCGCAAGCTCAGTGGCGCGGCTGGAAGACACTGATCCGGAAGCGGGCTGACACCCCGGTCAGCGGCGGCAGGCCCGCTGCGAGGGAGGCCAGGGTTCCGCGGTCCAGGTGGTGGCCGGCCGGCCCCATCAGGGCCAGTCTGGCCACGTCGTTGGGATTCAGAGAAAGCTGCAGATCCAGGTCACGGGCGGCCAGGGCCGAGAAAGGCCCCCCGAGTGCGGCCCCGAGGCGCTCGTCCTTGGCGGGCTCAATCCCGAGCATGCCAGTCTGTCCTGCGATCTCCCCAAGGTGGCCGGGCCGGGGCGTGACCACGATCAGGCGCCCGCCGGGGCGGAGCACACGGGCGAACTCCGCAGCGTTGCGGGGTGCGAAGACCACAGTGGCGACGTCCACGGCCTCGTCGGCGACCGGCAACGGCTGCCACACGTCGGCGACGACGTTTACCGCCTCCGGGTTCAACCTGGCAGCCCGGCGGAGCGCAAATTTCGAGATGTCCAGTCCTATGGCCGCGGCCGGCCTGCCGCCCTCCAGCATCCGGTCCAGGACGGCCCGGAGGTAGTGGCCGGTTCCGGTTCCGGCGTCGAGTACCAGCGAACCGGGCCCGGCCAGGGCCGGCGCCGCGAGTGCCGCCACGGCTTCAGCCAGGGGACGGTAGTGGCCGGCGGAGAGGAAATCGAAGCGCGCCGCGACCATGTCGGCCGCGTCCGCTTCGAAGACCGTGCCCTTACCCACCAGGAAGTTGAAGTATCCCTGCCTTGCGGAATCGAAACTGTGGCCGGCCGGGCAGACCAGCGTGCGGCCCCCGCCGTCGCTGAGCCTAAGGCTCATGCGGCAGACCGGGCACAGCAGGGAGTCAGCGGAAGCGGGGAGCATACTGTCCATCCTAGGGCGGCCGCCGGGCGGGCCGAGCGGCCGCGGGGGCCAGTCCGCGGACGTGAGCTATTTCACTGCCGGGGAAACTGGGGCTAGGCTCGCACACGTGAAATCCGAACATCTGCCGTTGCTGAATTCCGTGTCCACTCCCGCCATGCATCCGGACGGTTCCCGGGCCGTTGTGTCCGTGACCCGCCCCGATTTCGACGCCGACGCCTATGTGGGCCAGCTATGGAATGTTCCGCTGGACCCGGACAGCAGACCGCGCCGCCTGACGCGGGGATTCCGGGACACAGCGCCGGACTTCTCGCCGGATGGGCTGGTACTCGCTTTCCTGCGCGCAGCCGCCGGCGGCAAACCCCAGCTTTATGTCGTCGAGGCAGCCGGCGGCGAGCCGCAGCCGGTGTCCCACGCCCCGCTGGGGGTTTCAGCGTTCGCGTGGTCACCGGGCTCGCGCAGCATTGTATTCAGCGCCCGGACTCCGGAGGAGGGACGGTACGGCACTATCGACGGAGTCTCCGCCGGCGCCGAGAACGCCCGGTTGATCACGGACTACCAGTACCGGATGAACGGCGTCGGCTACACCGCAGACAAGCCGCTTCAGCTCTTCCTCGTGGAGATTCCGGACCTCGACGCGGAACCGAAGGTCGCGCCGAGGGGCAGGGCGCTCAAGGCCCGCAGCGCCGCGGCCGCCGGCGAACCGGGGGACGCTGACAGCGCAGGCCTGCTGCCGGCCGCGACACAGCTGACAACCGCCGCGACGGACCACAACGGCGCCAGCTTCAGCACGGACGGGCGGAGAATCTACTTCACCGCCGCGCTGCACGAGGGCAGGGACTCGGATCTGGCCAGCGGCGTCTACAGCATCCCGGTGGGGCACGATGCCGGGGCGGGGGAGCCCCGGCCGGTCTCCCCGCCAAACACCGGCCGGCAGAGCGTCAACGCGGTGCGCCAGTCCCGCGACGGACAGTGGCTGTACTTCCTTGCCCAGGAGCTCGGCGAGTCCGGCCAGGACTTCGTCGCACGAAACACCGCCCTGTATGTAATGCCGGCCGCGGGCGGGGATGCCATGCTGCTGAGCGACGTCGAAAGCATGGACCTGAGCGCACCCGGCCTGATCGGGCTGCACGGACCGGACGGCGTCCTGCTGCTGAACACGGCGCAAGGAACGGTGGAGCTTCATGAGTTCGGCGCCACCGGGAACCATGCCGTGCTCGTAAACGGAGACCGCGTGGTCACCGGTGCCGCCGCAGGTGGCGGGTCGCTGGTGCTCAGCTTCAGTGATGCTGCGACAGCCGGGGACGTGGCCGTACTCGACGGCGGCGGGCCGCGCCCGCTGACTGATTTCTCCGCGCCGCTGCGCTCCGTGGCCGGGGTCATCGAGCCAGAGGAGCTGACCTTCCCCTCCGCTGACGGCTATCCCGTCCATGGCTGGCTCGTGAAGCCGGCAGGCAGGGGCCCGCATCCGGTCCTGCTGAACATCCATGGCGGCCCGTTTGCGCAGTTCACCGGGGCACTCTTCGACGAAGCGCAGGTTTATGCCGGGGCGGGCTACGCGGTGCTGATGTGCAATCCGCGCGGATCGGCCGGCTACGGCCAGGCACACGGGCGGGCGATCAAGCAGCAGATGGGCACCCTGGACCTGCAGGACGTCCTCGCGTTCCTGGACGGCGCCCTCGGGAAATTCGCCGAGCTCGACGCCGGCGCCATGGGCATCATGGGCGGCTCCTACGGCGGCTACCTCACAGCCTGGACCATCAGCCACGACCACCGCTTCCAGGCGGCCATCGTGGAGCGCGGATTCCTGGATCCCGTAAGTTTCACCGGTTCCTCTGACATCGGCTGGTTCTTCGGCGGCGAATACACCGGCCGGTCTGCGGAACAGATCCAGGCCCAGAGCCCCATGTCGCGGGTGGATCAGGTGCGCACCCCCGCCCTGGTCATCCACAGCGAGGAGGACCTGCGTTGCCCGGTGGAGCAGGGCCAGCGGTACTTCACTGCGCTCAAGCAGCAGGGTGTGGAGGCCGCGTTCCTCGTCTTCCCGGGCGAAAACCATGAGCTGTCACGGTCCGGAACCCCGCACCACCGGATGCAGCGCTTCGACCAAATCCTGCAGTGGTGGGCCCGCTATCTCCCGACGGCGGCGAATCCGGCGCCTGCCCCGCAGGCCTGAGACGCGGGCTGCTCGGCTGCTACACACCCGGGGCGTCGGGCAGGAACCCCAGTTCTTGCCGGGCATGGTTGATGTCCGGCTGGGCCCAGCGGGCGGAGTACTCGGCGTTGTTGCTGATGGAGCGCAGCTCGGCCCGGTCCAGGTAGAGGATCCCGTGCAGGTGGTCCGTCTCGTGCTGGACGATCCGCGCCTGCCAGCCGGTGAAGTCGCGCCGGGTCCGGGTTCCGTCGGCGGCGGTGTAGTCGAGCCGGACGGACTCGGGCCGGGACACGGCCGCCTGCAGGCCGTTCAGGGACAGGCATCCTTCGTAGAACGCCGCAGTCGAGCCGCCCAGAGGCTGGTAGCCGGGGTTCAGCATCGCGAAGAACGCGAGCGGTGACCTGCCCCGAACGGCCGCGACATCGGCGTCGACGTCGAACTGGTCCTCCAGGACGGCAAGCTGCAGCGGAATGCCAAGCTGCGGGGCGGCCAGGCCAACGCCCGGCGCCTTATGCATCACGCTGCGCATCAGGTCGATCAGCTGCCCCAGTTCCGCGCCGCTCAACTGGCCGGAGAACGGAGCGGCGATGCGCCGGAGGACCGGATGGCCGGCCTGGACAATCGGCGGAAGCACCCCGGCCGTGAGAATCTGCTGGACGGTTTCGTGGATCCGGGCGGCGCTGAAGTCCGTGGGCCTGGCGTCTGATGACATGGCATCAGACTACGGGCGTCCGCAGGCCGCGGTGACAAACTCGTAAATGCGTCCCCGTAACAGTGCGCCCGCGTCGACCTTCAGGATGCCTTCCCTCCCGCCGACATGCACCCGGAGCGGCAGTAGCGTCCCGACCTTGTCCTCAGCAACGGAATGCGGGTCGCAGCGCGCCGGCCGGATCCCCAGCCGCAGTTCCTGGCTTGCCCCGCCCGCCCCCAACGAAACGGAGCGCGGCCACGGGGCAGCCGGATCTTCTTCCAGCAGGGTGGTGCCGTCGATCCGGTCGATCGTCAGTGTGCCGGTCGAGCCCGGGTTCACGGCGCCGGGCGTGCTCCGGGGCGCAAGGATGAGACGCACGACGGCGCTCTGCGCGTCGGCGGAAACCTCGAGTTCCGGTTCCAGCCGGATTGCGGCGACGGCGGCTGCCGCCTGTGCCAGGCACATTTCCGCGTTGTTCCGGGTGAGCACACCGTAGGGGTCGGCGGCGGGCAGGGTCATGGCGGGTTCCGTTCCCGGGGCCGCCGCCATACGGAGGGTCACCGTTATGCCCTCCGGCGATTGGGCTGTCCGGGTTCCGCACTCCGGCGCGGCGAGCTGCGCCGGGACGATCTTGGTCTGGCCGGGCGGGAGGTCGATTCCGCCCGCCGGAGGCTGCCAGGCGATGGTGTCGGCGAAGAGTACGCTGCGCAGCTCCGCTCCCAGTACCGTGAGTGGACCGGGTGTGTTGTTGGTGAGCTGGATAGCGACTATCTGCTTGCCGTAGTTGTCACGGAGCTGGTTGATCTCCGCGCTGACGGCGGCAACTGCCGCTGTCGCCGGTGCCCCTGCGCTGCGGGTTCCGGAGCTTTCACCGGTCCCTGCGCTGCAGGAGGCCGTCACAGCAAGGAGAGCCAGGGCGGCGGCAGTTCTGAATGCCGCCGCCCTGACTGCTGTGGCTCTGACCGCTGGGGGACGGCGAACCGGGTGTCGTGCTATCCGCTGTCGGACGTTCTGGACGCAGCTGCCCATGCGGCCAGTGTATTCCCGGTGCTGGCCCTCCGGTGCGGTTCCGGGGCCATCGGCTAGTCTCGTTCCATGACTCCACAGACACCCCTGGACTGCGTGCTCGGCCTGCTGCGCGCCATCGAAGCGGGCGGCGGAGCGGAGATCGCTGCCTTCCTCGCCGATGACTTCATCCTGACCGAGGCTCCCCACCTGCTGGCCCCGCAAGGGTCAACTCGCAACCGCACTGAGGCCCTGGCGGGAGCGGATGCGGGAGGGCAGGTCGTTTCCGGGCAGCGCTTCGAGGTGCGGCGGACAAGCTGTGACGGCGGCCGCGTTGTGCTGGAGGCCGAGTGGTCCGCGACGCTGTTGATGGATCTTCCGCACTGGGACGCGGGCGATGAGATCCGGGCCAGGACCGCGTCGGTCTTTGAGGTGCGGGACGGCAGGATCGTCAGCCAGGACAGCTACGACTGCTACTACACGGCGGGCTGAGGCTGCCGGCCGTTGGTCACTGCATGGTGAACCGGCGGGCCGCGAATGCGTTGACGGCAGGAACCGCGGCGGCCGCCGCAATGGCGCGGTTTCGCACCCGCAGCGGCCCTCCCGCCAGGGGCCGGCCCAGCGCCATATTGATCTCGGACTGGCCTGCGGCCCTGGCAGCCGCGCGCCGCCGGCTCCCCTCGAAAGCCCGCAACTCGGCGCCCACAGCGGCCCCGTGCAGCCCGGCGCACACGAGCGGGGCCAGCGCGACGGCGTCGAGCAAGCCCAGATTCATGCCCTGGCCGCCGATGGGGCTGACCTCGTGCGCGGCGTCGCCGATCAGCACCGTGCGGCCGGTCACCATCTGCCGGACCAGCCGCGACCGGACACCGAAGCCGCTGAGCATGCTGTTACTGCCCGGGTCGACGTCGAGTCCCGTCCGTTCCCGGATACGCTCCGTCAGCCACCGCGCGTCCGCGCCGGATCCGTCCCCGCGGCCGCCGGGAGGGCTACCGTCCAGCCGGACCACCCAGCGGCGCAGCTTCCCGGGCAGGGGAAACGACTCCACGATGCCGCCGGGTGCCAGGAACAGCGCAGCGTCCGGACCAAAGCCGGTGCCATCGGCGAAGTCGCCCATCAGGTAGCTGTCCGGATAGTCCCTGGCCCGCACTGCCGTGCCCTGCAGGGTCCGAACCGCGGAGCGGACCCCGTCGGCGGCGATCACCAGAGCCGCCGAATACCGGACCGGACCAGCGGATGAACTGCCTTCCACCGTGACCCGTCCGCTGTCCTCACGCATGCCGGTGAACCTGACACCACGGTGCACGGCCCCGGGATCGAGCTCCCGGACGCATTGTTCGAGGACCGCCTCGGTTCGCGTCTGCGGGAGGGACAGGACGAACGGAAAGCTTTCCGACACACCGGCAAAAGCCATTTCGGCCAGCACGTCACCACCGCCGACGGCGACACCGCGTCGGATGGCGACGCCCTCGCCGACCAGTTCCTGGGCAACGCCGATCCGCTGCAGCGCCTCGAGCGCCGGCGGATGGATGCCGATGGCCCGGGAGTGCAGCTCACGCCCGGTGCGTTGTTCGAGCACCCGGACGCTCACTCCGCTCTGCAGCAGCAGGGCCGCCATGAACAGTCCCACCGGTCCGCCGCCGATGATCAGTACTTCAGTCACCGGGGGCGTCCGTATCGGTGCTCTTGTCGAGGATCAGCAGGTTCCGGTAGGGGGAGCTGCGGGCGACGATCCAGCCCGGGGGAGCGGCCGTCCGCAGCTCGGCCGCGGTGTAGCTGCGTCGGATCGAGGTGAGCCCGTCCTGCCGGATATAGGATCCGGTGAATGGCCAGGATGCCGCGAAAAACATCGCATAGGCAACCGGACTGCGCCGGAGGTCGTTGTGGATGATGCGGCCATGGCAGAGCGCCGCAGACTCGGCGAGGAACGCCGGCAGCTCGGCGGCAGCCAGATGGTGCAGCACATGGTTTGAGACGACGAAGTCATAGCTGCGGCCTTCGCGGGCGAGCTCGGACGACGTCGCCCGCCGGAAGACCACGTCTGTGGCGGAATTCCGCTTCGCGGCGAAGCGGCTGGCGCGCGCGTCCGGGTCGATGGCCGTGATCTCGAGCCGGAGTCCGTCCCTGGCAGCCCAGCGGGACAGCAGAACCGGCACGTCCCCGCCGCCGCAGCCGATGTCCAGCAAAGTGGTCGCGGCGCCGTCGCGGAGCCGCGGCCGCAGCTGGCTCAGGTAGATGCCCCGCCAGCCGGACACAGCCCGGTTGACCAGCCCGAACTGCGCATAGGTGCGTTCCAGCCGGACCGGATCGCAGCCGGGCCGGTCCATTTCCTCGACGGCGTCCGCCGCGCGTTCCCGCAGGAGTTCCACGTTCTGAGGTTCTTAGGCCAGCGCGGATTCCGGCTGGGCCGGGGCCTCCGCTGCAGGAACAGAGCCGGCGTCGATGTGTGCGGGGTCTCTTTGTACGGCGTCGGCGCCGCGCGGACTGCTGATTCTGGCAAACAGGGCCGTTTCCACGGTCAGTCCTGGCCCGAACGCCATGGAACAGATCCGTTCTTCCCCGCCATCGCCGCCTTCCGCGGGAGGCAGGTCCAGGATGTGCCGGAGGACGAAGAGGACGGTGGCGCTACTCATGTTCCCGAAGTTGCGGAGGGTTTCCCGAGCCGGGACCAACTGCTCGTCGCTCAGATCCAGCCTGGTCTGCACCTTGTCAAGGATGCTGCGCCCGCCGGGATGGATGGCCCAGTGCCGGATGTCGCGGTAGGGGAGTCCGCGGAGGGAGATTTCCCGGGAGAGCAAGGGTTCCAGTGCGCCGATAATGTGGTCATCGATGATGTGGGGGACGTAGTTGCCGAGGACCATCTCGAATCCTTCGTCACCGATATTCCACGCCATGGATTCCTCGCCGACCGGCGTGAGGACCGTCTCGAAGTGGTCCAGCCGCATGAGCGCCGGTTCATTCGGGACGTCCCGTGCCGTGATGACGGCCGCAGCGGCGCCGTCGGCGAACAGGGCCGATCCCATGATGGTGTCCGGATCGTTTGAGGTCCTGACATGGAGGGAGCAGAGTTCCGCGCAAACCACCAGCACGACGGCGTCCGGGTCCGCCTCGCAGAAGGACTTTGCGGCGCGCAATGCAGGGAACGCGGCGTAGCAGCCCATAAAGCCGAGGTGGTAGCGCTGCACAGCGGGGTTCAGGCCCAGGGCCCGGACAATTTTGTAGTCAGGTCCGGGGTTGAAGAATCCGGTGCAGGAGACCGTCACGAGGTGAGTTATGTCAAGTATATCGATTCCCGGGCAGGCATCCAGCGCCTTCCCGGCGGCTTCGATGAAGAGCTTCGTGGCCTCGGTAGCGAAGATATCATTGCGGACCTTCGTGCTGGGGCTGAGCAGCAGGCCCGTGCCGGAATCAAAGAACCGTGGATTCTCCGCCCGGCTGTCCCTGGTCAGTTCCTCGACGGCCGTGTAACGGGTGTCGATGGCAGCCGAGTCAAAGCAGGTGGCAACGAGGCGCGTTCCCAGCCTGGTGAGACCAGGTTGCGCCGCAAACACGTCCCGGGCTTCGGTTTGGATCAGGACAGTTGGCGGAACAGCAGTTTCCAGGGACCTCAGGTAGACCGTCATGGTTCATTCTCAGTGAGGCAGCCGATTAAGACAATGGATCGGGCGGCACAATGGCTGCGCCAAGTCGCGGGATGGCCCTGGCGAAACCCGGGGTTCGCGGCCCTTCCCGCCCGCTGTCCTAAAACGCCGATAATCAACATTATGTAAAGTTGAGAATATTTGGCTGGACCAGCCGTCTCATCACAATTAAGGCCCACAACTGCAACCCGGCTGGTCAAGGTCCTTTGCGAGTCAAGGTCCTTTGCTAGGCTGACCGGCCCGAAAGCATCATCGCGTGGAAACGATCCCCCTGCGATGCTGGACGGCTGGCGCAACAAGTCGCTCCCGCGCACCTCCAGTTCGCCAAGGCCTCGCCCGGCGGCGGCACGAATGCGATCATTGAATTGTCGCCGTGGGTCCCATACTCCATAGATCGGAGAGGATCATGCTTCAGGCCCTGCTGTGCAAGCTGAACATCCGCCATGAATGGCATGTCGAACACACCGAAGACGGCAGTCTATATAAGCGCTGCATACGTTGTGGCAGAGATGACGACCGCGGTGGTGGCGGGACCGGCGCCCCGGGTGCGTGGGCCGGGCCTGCAGGCATGGGCTAATCGCGTCCCGGAGAAACCATGGCCCGGCGCTGCGAGGAGTCGGCGAAGATGGCTGGCGCGTTGCGCTGTGTCTGCGCCCCGTTAACGAACAGGCGCCCCACCCCGGACTGGGCCCGGACGCCTTCCCGATTCGTGTCCTCGAAGGAGTCGCTGAAAGTCTTGTGCACCAACGGCTCCGGCTTCTGAGGTGCCAGTTCCGGCACGTACTGCCAGCCTCACTCCCCCGCTCCAGTTGCTCGTCGAAATGCTGGACCCCAATGATCGGGATACCGTCTTCACGGGTCTGTCGACGGGCGCGCCAGAGTTGGCGATGACTGCCTCGGGCTGCTGTATCCCGGCGACGCCGACGTTCTGGACGTCGCAGGATTTCACCTGCGCAGCCAGTCGAGAGGTCGAAGAAGTCCGCGCCTGGCCGGGACAGCGGAACTGCCAGGACATCGAGGTGCTCGAACCAGGCGTTTCCAAAGAGGTCCGAGACGTCCTCCCCCGTCGAGATGAAGGTCCTTGCGGAGCGAGCCGGCCGATGGCGAGGCCATGGACTTCTTCAGGCATGCCGGGACAATAGCAGGGCGTCCACGGTCGTCGTCGCGGCCTTCCCTGCAGCCAGGGTCACCACGAGGACAACGGTCGACGTCGGACGCGTCGCCCGGCGCTTGCTGGCGATCGGTACGCCGGTGCTGCTGCAGAAGTACCCCCGCGTTCTGGAGCTGGTATCCCGCGAGGCATGGCCCATGCGCAGACCATGGCCGAACCGCTCGCTGCTCCTCATGGCTTCGTCGCGCCACCGGCGGCGCCCGGCGGGACCTGTTCGTGCCGAAGGTAGCTCCGGGTGAAGCGGCCGTTCCCGGAGGTCAGGGCGCGGAACTCGATCGCGTAGCGCAGGAGCTCCTGGTCCCGAACTTCGGCACTGATTTCGGTCAGGCCTCCCCCGGGAGTGGTCGTTCCGGTCACGCCTGCCCGGCAGCCTGAAATGCCGTGTCCGAGGAGTCCACGCTGCGCGCCTTGCCGCCGCGGAGTGTTACCCGTGGCGGCAGGGCGGCAGGGCGTCGGATCCCGGCCGCGCCGCGTCCGGCAACCTTGGCCGGGACCCTGGGGTCCTTCGTAGGCACGAGTATCTCCAGGCGTTGGCTGTATTACAAGACGCCGGGCCCGTCACGAATAGTCGGGGAGCCCCATCCAGTCCCGGCTTAGCGGCCGTCGTAGGCGTTCTGCAGCGCGGCGATATCGAGCTTCCGCATCCCCAGCATCGCCTGCATGGCCCGCTGGGTGCCGGCGGGATCGGGGCCGCCGATCAGCTGGCCCAGCACGGAAGGAACGACCTGCCACGACACGCCGTACTTGTCCTTCAGCCAGCCGCATTGGCTCTCTGATCCGCCGTCAGTCAACTCCGACCAGTAACGGTCCACTTCCTCCTGCGAGGAACAGTCGATCACAAAGGAAACGGACTCGTTGAAAGTGAACGCCGGTCCCCCGTTCAGCGCCGTGAAGGTCCTGCCGCCAATTTCAAAGCGGACGCTGATGGCCTGGCCGGCCGGCCCGGGACCGCCCTCGCCGTAGCGGGAGACGTCCAGTACCCCGGATCCGCCAAAGACGGACACATAGAATCCGGCAGCTTCCTCCGCCTGATTGTCGAACCACAGGCAGGTGGTGATCTTTTCGGCCATTGCACACCGTCTTCCGTTCGGCCCGTGCCGCAAGGCGGTAGCCGGCGGCGATCCGGGGTTTGAGGCCGAGCCTAGTCCCGTGGGTTTACCGGCACAACGGCACGGCGCACGGTCCCGGCCCATGGCCCTGTGAAGCGTGGGATACGACCGTCGTCGACGCCGCATTGCCGGCGTCGTTCTGGTTGGCATCGCCGCGGAAACCACGACGACGAACGCCGGATCCGCTGCGTCCGGCCAGCGCGGCTACGCTTGGAAGCATGCCTTCGTCTTCGCCGCCGCTCCCCCGGCCGTCCGCAACCGGATCCGGTTCCCTCAACGGGTCCACCCCGGTAGCCGGAAGGCGTGCAGTTATTCTGGCCGCCATAGCCGACGCGGTGCTGATCCTCACCTTTGCGGCGATCGGCCGGGACGCCCACCAGCGCGGCGAGATCATCGCGGGAGTCCTCTCGACCGCGTGGCCGTTCCTCGCAGGGGCGGCGGTGGCCTGGTTCTCCCTGCGCGTCTGGCGCGCACCGCTCGCGCCCTGGCCGGCCGGCGTCGCCGTCTGGCTCGGGACGGTGACCGTCGGTATGCTGCTGCGCGCCGCCACCGGGCAGACGGTAGTCCTGCCCTTCGTGATCGTGGCCCTGCTTGCGGTGGGTCTCTTCCTGCTCGGGTACCGCCTTCTGGCCGCCGGAGTGCGGCGGTTCAGGACACGCCTCGTGAAGGCCTGATGCACTAGGCTTGCAAGGACACGGCCGGGCCCGCAGGGGCAAGCAGCCGGCCGGCAACGGCGCAACAGATCCGGAAAGGTTCACACGTGGTCACCGCTTTTGTCCTGATTAAGACAGACGCTTCCCGCATCCCCGAGACGGCGGAAGAAATCTCCGCGATCCAGGGCATCAGCGAGGTCTATTCCGTCACCGGTGAATGGGATCTCATCGCCATTGCCAGGGTTGCCAAGCACGAGGACCTCGCGGACGTCATCGCCGACAAGCTCTCCAAGGTCCCCGCCGTGGTGCACACAACCACCCACATCGCCTTCCGCGCCTACTCGCAGCACGACCTCGACGCCGCCTTCGCCCTCGGCTTCGAGCAGTAGGGCGCTAGGCAGCAGGGCTCTGCACCGGACCAGATCGCACCTTCGCTGCGGTCGCGTCAGCTGCGGGACAGCGCGACCCACCGGTCCAGCACAGCCGCTGCCGCACCCGATTCGATGGACTCTTCGGCGCGCTTCATCGCGGCGGCCATACGCTCGACCAGCAGGCCAGTCGCGTCCAGGTCGAAAGCCACCAGTCCGGCGGCGGCATTGAGCAGTGCGGCATCGCGCGCCGGGCCGTGCCCGCCGGCAAGGACCGACCGCACGACGGCGGCATTGGCCTCGGCGTCCCCGCCGCGAAGCTCCTCCAGCGTCGCCTGGCGGATCCCCAGTTCGCGGGGATCAAAACCCTCTTCCGTGACCACACCGTTCCGGATTTCCCAGACGCGGGAAGGCCCGGTTGTGGTCAGCTCATCCAGTCCGTCATTGCCGCGGAACACCAGTCCGCGGCTTCCGCGTTTGGCCAGCACACCCGCCACCAGCGGGGCCATCCGCTCGTTGGCGACACCCACCGCCGAGGCCTGGACGTTGGCAGGGTTGGTCATGGGGCCGAGGAAGTTGAAGGCAGTCGGCACCCCCAGCTCGCGGCGGGCGACGGCGGCGTGACGCATGGAGGGATGGAACACCTGGGCGAAGCAGAAAGTGATGCCGGCTTCCTCTGCGTTGAGGGCAACGCGAGGAATCGGCAGGTCCAGCCGAACGCCGAGGGCTTCGAGGACGTCGGCGGAGCCGGAGGTGGAAGATGCCGCACGGTTGCCGTGCTTAACCACCTTCGCGCCTGCGCCTGCGGAGATAAGGGCGGCCATTGTGGAGATGTTGACGGTGTTCTGCTGGTCTCCGCCGGTGCCGACGATGTCCAGCTTCTCGCCGGCGATATCTATGGGGCTCGCGTTGCTGATCATCGCCTCGACCAGGCCGGCCAGCTCATCCACCGTCTCCCCTTTGGAGCGCAGCGCCACCAGGAATCCGGCCACCTGCGCGGGGGTGGCCTCCCCGGACATGATCGAGTTCATCGCCCACTCCGTATTGCCGGTAGTAAGGTCCGTACCGCCGATGAGTGCGTTGATGAGCCGCGGCCAGGTGTTGCCTGCCGCCTGTGCAGATGCCTGAGAAGTCACCTCCTGATGCTATCGAGGTGCGCCTCGCTATGACCAATATGAACGGGTCCGGGAACTTTTCCGCGCGAATTCGCGTCTTTGTAGAAAAAGTCCTCCGAAAACGCGGTTTGCGTTGGGCAGGACGAACTTTTATAGACATAATGTCTATGTGACATCTGCGACCCATGCCCCCAGTACCCCGGCGCACCCGACGCTGAATCGCCCGAACATGGTTTCTGTTGGAACCGTAGTCTGGCTATCCAGTGAGTTGATGTTCTTCGCCGGTCTCTTCGCCATGTACTTCACACTCCGTTCCACTTCGGGACAGATGTGGGCCGAGGAGACAGCCAAGCTCAACTTCCCCTTTGCGCTCGTCAACACGATCGTCCTCGTGGCAAGTTCGTTTACTTGCCAGATGGGCGTCTTCGCCGCCGAGCGGCTTCAGCCGCGTCGAAGCGGCGGCCCCCTCAGCTTCACCCGCTGGGGAATGAACGAATGGTTCACCGTGACGTTCATCATGGGAGCCGTCTTCGTGGCCGGCCAGGCGACCGAGTACGCGATGCTCGTTTCCGAGCACGTCTCGCTCTCCTCCAACGCCTACGGCTCTGCGTTCTACATCACCACAGGCTTCCACGGCCTGCACGTTATCGGCGGCCTGGTTGCCTTCCTCCTCATCATCGGCCGCTCCTTCGCCGCGAAGAAGTTCGGCCACTTTGAAGCGACCTCCGCGATCGTCACCTCGTACTACTGGCACTTCGTCGACGTCGTGTGGATCGGCCTCTTCCTGGTCATCTACGTCCTCAAGTAGCCCAGACTTGACTCTTTTTCTACAAGAGGCAGAATTTCTAGAAGCGGCTCCCGGAGCCACCGCAGGATCGAAAAAAGGAACCACCACGTGAAGGCACTCTCGCAGAAGCGACGTCACCCACTGGCAGCAATTGCACTGCTGCTGATGGGCCTCCTGGTCACTGGTGGGCTGTACGCCGTTGCCACCACCGTCAACCAGGCCAAGGCCGCCACCACAAGCTTCACGGCAAGTGACGCGGAAGAAGGCGGCAAGCTTTTCGCCGCCAACTGCGCCACCTGCCACGGCATGGGCGCCAGCGGGTCCAAAGACGGACCCTCCCTGGTCGGAGTCGGTGCAGCTGCCGTTGACTTCCAGGTCGGCACCGGCCGTATGCCCATGCAGATGAACGGACCGCAGGCCTACAAGAAGCCGGCCCAGTTCAACGACGCCCAGACCCACCAGCTGTCCGCCTATGTTGCCTCGCTCGGCCCCGGCCCGTCCATCCCCGAGGAAGGTGTCCTCGACGAAAAGGGCGACGCCGCCGCGGGCGGCGAGCTGTTCCGCGTGAACTGCGCCATGTGCCACAATGCTGCCGCCGCCGGCGGTGCGCTGACCCGGGGCAAATTTGCTCCGGCCCTCGCGGACGTCTCCGGTAAGCACATCTACGAAGCCATGGTCACCGGCCCGCAGAACATGCCGGTCTTCAGCGACGCGAACGTTACCCCCGAAGGCAAGCGAGACATCATCACCTTCCTGAAGCAGATTGAAGCCAATGGGTCCCCCGGCGGCGCCGATCTCGGTGCGTTGGGACCGGTATCCGAAGGTCTGTTCGTCTGGATCGCAGGCCTGGGCGTCATCGTCGCCTTCACTATCTGGCTGACGTCCCGGACGTCCTAACCGGACCTGCACTACCTGTAAGAGTTTTTCTGCTGACCCGTCAGCAGTTTGAATTGAAAGCTAACCCGGCATTCGCCGGGACGAGAGAGGGATGAGGCGAATTATGGGCAACCATAGTGACGGCAGTCCGAACCACTCGGGCACCGTAGCTACGGCTGGTCAGAATGAGGTGGAGAAGTTCCAGGATCCTGGAATTCCCCCGCATCGTTTGCGCCTGGCTGACACGGACCCGAGGGCCGCAAAGCGAGCAGAACGGCAGGTAGCCCTACTTTTCGGGTCTTCGGTCGTTGGCACCCTGATATTTCTGGTGGCCTACTTTGCTATCGATCTGGGAGATGACTCCACGATCGCCACCATCCGGTTGCAGAACGCCCTGCTGGGCATCGGCACGGCCTTTGCCATGCTCGGCATCGGCACCGGCATCGTGCATTGGGCCAAGGCCCTTATGCCGGATCATGAAGTCTCGGAAGAGCGTCATCCGATCCGCACCGAGGAAGACCGCCTGGCCGCCGTGCGCATCGTCGACGACATCGTCGAGGAAACCGGCATCAAGCGCCGGCCGCTCATCCGCAACACCCTTCTGGGCGCCGTCGCGCTGGCTCCCCTGCCGGCCCTTGCCGTCTTCGGTGACCTGGGTCCCCGCCCGGACGACAAGCTGGCCCACACCATGTGGGCTCCGCAGGAGGGCAAGCTCAAGCGCCTGGCCCGCGATCCTGACGGAACCCCCATCAAGGCCGCGGACGTCACCATCGGCTCTGCCTTCCACGTTATTCCGGAAGGCCTTAATGAGTTGGTCGAAGGCAAACTGAACGAGAAGGCCAAAGCCGTCGTTCTGCTGATTCGTCTGAACCCCGAGTCCCTCAAGCCTTCCGCAGGCCGCGAAGACTGGAGCTACAACGGGATCGTTGCATACTCCAAGATCTGCACCCATGTTGGTTGCCCTGTCGCTCTTTACGAGCAGCAGACCCACCACCTGCTGTGCCCGTGCCACCAGTCAACCTTCGACCTGACCCAGGAATGCAAGGTTATCTTTGGCCCGGCCAGCCGGCCACTCCCGCAGCTGCCGATCGCAGTTGACTCCGAGGGCTACCTTGTCGCTACCAGCGACTTCAAAGAACCTGTTGGACCTAGCTATTGGGAGCGTGATGAGCATGAGCGCAACATCACCAGCTAATGCCCCCACCTTCGTCGCCAAGACCAAGGGCGGCCGCATCACTGACTTTGTTGACGAGCGCGTTGGCGGATCCGGTATCCTCCGTGAATTCGGCCGCAAGGTCTTCCCGGACCACTGGTCCTTTATGTTCGGTGAAGTGGCGTTGTATTCCTTCGTCATCCTGCTGCTCTCCGGCACGTTCCTGACCTTCTTCTTCGATCCGTCCATGGCGGAAACGCACTACACGGGCTCCTACACGCCGCTGAAGAACGTCGAAATGTCGGTGGCCTACAGCTCCTCGCTGGATATCTCCTTCGATGTCCGCGGTGGTCTGTTCATGCGCCAGGTCCACCATTGGTCCGCGCTGCTCTTCGTGGCTTCGGTGTCCGTGCACATGCTGCGCGTGTTCTTCACCGGAGCCTTCCGCAAGCCCCGCGAAATGAACTGGGTGGTGGGCGGCGTCCTGCTCATCCTGTCGATGGCCGCGGGCTTCACCGGCTACTCACTCCCCGATGACCTGCTCTCCGGCAACGGCCTGCGCATCATTGACGGCGTCATCAAGTCCATCCCGGTGGTCGGCACATACATCTCGTTCTTCCTCTTCGGCGGCGAATTCCCCGGCACCGTCATCATCGGCCGCCTGTACATGCTCCACATCCTGCTGGTGCCGGCGCTCATCCTCCTGATGATCGTGATGCACCTGTTCATGGTTGTCGTGCACAAGCACACCCAGTACCCCGGTCCGGGACGCAACGACGGCAACGTCGTCGGCTACCCCCTCGGACCGGTCTACGCGGCGAAGGCCGGCGGCTTCTTCTTCATCGTCTTCGGCGTCGTCGCCCTCATGGCGGGCTTCTTCACCATCAACCCGATCTGGAACTACGGCCCCTATGACCCCTCCCCCGTATCGGCAGGCACTCAGCCTGACTGGTACATCGGTTTCGTTGACGGCGCACTGCGCCTGATGCCGGGCGTCATCGGGAGCTTCCCCCTCGAGTATGTGATCTTCGGCCAGGTGCTGACCCTGAACGTGCTGCTGCCGGCCCTTGTGCCTGCGGGAATCATCTTCACCGTCCTCTTCACTTACCCGTGGATCGAACGCTGGATCACCAAGGACAACCGCGAGCACCATGTCCTGGACCGCCCGCGTAACGCCCCGACCCGTACCGCCATCGGTATGGCCGGCTTCGTCTGGTACTGCGTCATGTGGGCAGCGGCCGGCTCGGACCTCATCGCCACACACTTCCACGTGTCGCTGAACGACGTGACCTATTGGCTCCGCGCACTGTTCTTCATTGGCCCGGTCATCGCCTTCATCGTGACGAAGCGCGTGGCCCTGGCCCTGCAGCGCAAGGACCGCGAAATTGCGCTCCACGGACGCGAAACAGGCCGCATTGTGCGCCTGCCGCATGGTGAGTTCATCGAAGTTCACGCCCCGCTGGACGAGTACAAGCGCTACAAGCTGGTCGGCTTCGAGTCCCCCTCGCCGCTCCCGGCCGAACCGAACGCTCACGGCGTCGTCGACAAGAAGGAGAAGCGCCGCGCCAAGCTCTCCCAGTTGTTCTTCGAGGACCGTGTTGCACCCGCAACGCCGGCTGAGCTTGAGGCGGCCCATGGCCACCACGGCGGCCACGAGGCTATCGGGACTGAAGAGTCCCGGAAGACCCTCAGCCACTAGCTCCAAGGCAAAGCAGAAAGGCCCGGCCCACCAGGACCGGGCCTTTCTGCGTACCCGCCGCGAACCGCAACGCGGGGTCACTTCGGGCCCATCCCGCTGAGGATCATGGGCTTGAAGTGACCCCGCGTTGCTTACTGGCGGTAGCCCGAGGTGTAATTGCGGGTCGGGCGGACACCCGGACGCTGCAGCGGCACCCACAGCTTGTACCGGTCGGCCCGGTAGTAGGAGACCGAGTAGTCGACCATCGCCCTGGCCACAAAGGCGTGGCGCTGGATCTTCAGCAGCGGGGAACCCACCTCGACGTTGAGCAGCCGGGCGGTGGACGGCGAGGCGGCCGTTGCCTCGATCATGTCCTCACCCCACTCCATGACGAGCCCGTAGCGTTCGCTCAGCACGTTGTAGAGCGAGGTGGGCGGTTCGCCGTCGAGCAATCCTGGCACCCTGTGGGCCGGGATGAAGTTTTCGTCGACGCTCATGGGCTCATTGTCGGCCAGCAGCAGGCGCCGGAACCGCACAAGCGGCGTCCCCTCCTCCAGCTGCAGCTCGCGGGCCAGGAAGGCGCTGGCGCCAATTTGTTCGAAACTGAGGACCTTTGCCGCCGGGACCATGCCGCGGCGCTGCATTTCCTCGCTGTACGAGGTCAGCTTGACCTGAAGGTCGAGCTTGGGTTTGCGGACGAACGTGCCCAGACCCACTACGCGCTCGATGACCTCCTCGCCCACGAGGGCGTCGATGGCCTGGCGGACCGTCATCCGGGCCAGTCCGAAGCGTTCGGCCAGATCCCGCTCGGACGGCAGCGCCGAACCCGGCGGGCAGGCGCTCACAATGTGGGTCCGGAGGATTTCACGCAGCTGGACATAGATGGGAGTGCCGCTTTGCCGGTCGATTTCGCCGGCCATTGTTGACGCGTTAGAACCCATGGCCCCGCCTGGTGCATTCGTTCATGCATTAAGCGTAGGCCAATCCGGGGACAGGTCTAGACCACTCCCGGCCCGGTTCGCCCGGAACCTCGCCCCCGGCTAGGCTTTATAGGCACGTGCGGAATACGTCCGTGCAAACGAAGCTTGCAGAACAAGGGAGTCCCGTTGCCGGTACGCAAGGCAATCGTCACGGCGGCCATCGGCCTCCATGCACGGCCGGCCGCCGTGTTTGTCCGGGCCGTCACCGAAACCGGGCTTCCGGTCACCATCAGCAGGGACGGCAACCCCGGTGTGGACGCGCGGTCCCTGCTTGAGGTCATGACCGAGGACTTCACCTGCGGCTGCGAGGTGGAGCTCGCCGTCGCGGCGGACGCAATCCCCGCCAGCTATAGCCTCCGGGACGTCGAGAACGCCCTGGAGGGCCTGCGTACGCTGCTGGAGTCGGCCCGGCCCCGATAACGGCCGCCCGGAGCCTGCCAAACGCGGTTCCCCCACTCAACGCGAACGACGGCGGGCCCCACCTTTGTGGTGGGGCCCGCCGTCGTTATGCCGTAAGAGCACCGACAGGTGCCTAGTGCGCGTGGTCTCCGCGGCTGTATTCGTAGACCCAGCCGACCAAACCGACGAGTGCAAGACCTGCTGCAATGTAGACAATCCAGAATCCAACAGCCATGCCGAGGAATCCGCCGGCGCAGGCCAGGCCGAGGACCAGCGGCCACCAGCTCCAGGGACTGAAGTGACCCTGTTCACCGGCGCCTTCGTGGATCTCGGCGTCGCTGCGGTCCTCGGGACGCATCCCAACACGTTTTCCGGTGAAGGCGAGGTAGGCGCCGACCATGCCCGAGAGCCCGCCGAGCAGCAGCACGCCGAGGGCTCCAACCCATTCCGTCCAGTTGGTCAGGAATCCGTAGATGACCGCGACCGGGACGAAGAAGAATGCTCCGTAACCAAAAATCCTTGATTCGATCTTCACTGGGCGGTGTCCTTCTGGTCGGCGTTACCGAGCGCTGCTGCTGCCGGGGCAGGAGAGTCGACGGTGTATGACTGGGAAAGCTCGGGGTGGTGAAGGTCCAGGGCAGGACGTTCCGAGCGGATCCGCGGCAGCGAGGTGAAGTTGTGGCGCGGGGGCGGGCACGAGGTTGCCCATTCGAGGGAGGCCCCGAAGCCCCAGGGATCATCCACCGTGACTCGTTCGTTGCTGCGCCAGGTGATGTAGACGTTCCAGAAGAACGGGATCAGCGAGGCGCCGAGCAGGAAGGACGCGTAGGTGGAGAACTGGTTCATCCAGGTGAAGTTGTCCTGCGGCATGTAGTCCGCGTACCGGCGGGGCATACCCTCGACGCCGAGCCAGTGCTGGATCAGGAAGGTGCCGTGGAAGCCCAGGAACAGCATCCAGAAGTGGATCTTGCCGAGGCGCTCGTTGAGCATCTTTCCCGTCCACTTCGGCCACCAGAAGTAGAAGCCGGCGAACATGGCGAACACCACGGTGCCGAACACCACGTAATGGAAGTGGGCAACGACGAAGTAGGAGTCCGAGACGTGGAAGTCCAGCGGCGGGGAGGCCAGGATGATGCCGGTGAGTCCGCCGAAGAGGAACGTCGCGAGGAAGCCGATGCTCCACAGCATGGGGGTTTCGAACGTGATGGATCCCCGCCACATGGTGCCGATCCAGTTGAAGAACTTCACCCCGGTCGGAACGGCGATCAGCATGGTCATAAAGGAGAAGAACGGCAGCAGGACCGAGCCGGTGACGTACATGTGGTGGGCCCACACGGTCACGGACAGTGCCGCGATGGATATCGTTGCGTAGACCAGGCCCTTGTAGCCGAAGATCGGCTTGCGGCTGAAGACCGGGAAGATCTCCGAGACGATGCCGAAGAACGGCAGGGCGATGATGTAGACCTCGGGGTGTCCGAAGAACCAGAACAGGTGCTGCCAGAGGACGGCACCGCCGTTCTCCGGGTCGAAGATATGGGCACCGAAGCGGCGGTCCGCGCCGAGGGCGAAGAGGGCGGCGGCCAGCGGCGGGAACGCCATCAGGACCAGGATGGACGTGACGAGGATGTTCCAGGTGAAGATCGGCATACGCCACATGGTCATGCCAGGGGCACGCATGCAGATGATCGTGGTGATGAAGTTGACCGCACCGAGGATGGTGCCGAAGCCGGTGAGCGCCAGGCCGAAGACCCAGAGGTCACCGCCCACGCCCGGGCTGAACGTCGTGTTGGACAGCGGCGCGTAGGCGAACCAGCCAAACGACGCCGCACCCTGCGGGGTGATGAAGCCGGACACGGCGATCGTCGAACCGAAGAGGAAGAACCAGAAGGCCAGTGCGTTCAGCCGCGGAAAGGCAACGTCCGGGGCCCCGATCTGGAGCGGCATGATGACGTTGGCGAAGCCGGCGAACAGCGGCGTCGCGAACATCAGCAGCATGACGGTGCCGTGCATCGTGAAGAGCTGGTTGTACTGCTCTTTGGTCTGCAGGATCTGCATGCCGGGCTCGAACAGTTCGGCGCGGATCAGCAGTGCCATGACTCCGCCGAAGCAGAAGAATACAAAGGACGCAATCAGGTACATGTACCCGATGGTCTTGTGGTCGGTCGAGGTGATCCAGTTGACGACGATGCGTCCCTTGGATTTCGGTACTACGGGAGCCTCAAGGATCCCGGTGGGCTGAGAATAGGTGGTTGCCACGTCGCTCCCCTTACTTGGTTTCGGTCGGGGCCGGGTTGCGGTCGTACTCTTCGCCGAGGAGTCCCGTGTTGCCGTCCTGGCGCAGCTTCTCCAGGTGGGCCTGGAACTCGGCGTCGGAAACGACCTTTACGCGGAACAGCATTTCGGAGTGGTACTCGCCACACAGTTCGGCGCATTTGCCGTCGTAGGTTCCCTCCTTGGTGGGGGTGAACCGGATGTAGTTGGTCTTTCCGGGGATCATGTCGCGCTTCTGCAGGAAGGCGGGGACCCAGAAGGAGTGGATGACGTCGCGGGCGTTCAGCTCGACGTCGACAGACTTGTTCACCGGGAGGTAGAGCGTGGGCAGCTTTTCCTTGTCCACGGCTTCACCGGTCAGGTGCGCCTGGACACCGGCTTCGTGGACGTCCTCGCGGATGACGTCGCCCTTTTTGTAGTTGAAGTCCCAGGACCACTGCTTGCCGCGTACGTCAACGACTACGTCGGCGGGCTGGGCGCGGTTATCGATCGCCTGCTGGTCTCGGTCGGTGAAGTAGAAGAACACCAGGACCATGAACAGCGGGATCGTGAGGTAAAAGACCTCGAGGGGCAGGTTGAAGCTGTTCTGCCGGGGGAAGCCTACGGTGCCCTTACGCCGCCGGTAGGCGACGATGCACCAGATCATCAGGCCCCAGGTAATGACGCCCACGGCCAGTGCGGCAATCCATGAGTTGACCCAGAGGTCCATGATGCGGTCAGTGTGGTTGGTGGTGCCACGTTCAGTGGGCAGCCACCCTTTCTGTACCTCTGGTGAACATCCAGTCAAAGCCAACGCGCCGGCGAGTGCCAAGCCAGTGATCGTAGTGATCTGTTTGCGTCGGCTGCCGGTTCGGTTCTGCGAACTCACAGACGGCCCTTCCTACTTGTTGCTGTCGCCCCGGCCGCTAAATGGCGGTCAGGGCACACGAAAAGTTTTACTACTCGGTGTAGAGCTTACCGCTCCCCGCGAGTTTTCGCCCACATGTCCGCGCCGTGCGTCGGGACCTATTTACTGCGCCCGCTCGTTGTGGTTCCTGCGGCATCAGGGCCGGGCCAATTGCCCGTCCTTAGTGGAAGGAATCGCCGCAGGCGCAGGAGCCACCGGCATTCGGATTGTCGATCGTGAAGCCCTGCTTGGAGATGGTGTCCTCGAAGTCGATGCTGGCCCCGCTGAGGTAGGGGACGCTCATCTTGTCGACCACAACTTCGACGCCGTCATAGTTCCGGACGGCGTCTCCGTCGAGGAGCCTCTCGTCGAAGTAGAGCTGGTAGATCAGGCCGGAGCAACCACCGGGCTGCACGGCGACGCGGAGGCGCAGATCGGTGCGGCCTTCCTGCTCGAGCAGGCTGCGGACCTTGCCGGCAGCGACGTCGGTCAGCTTGACCTCGTGCGCGGCCAGTTCCTCGCCCGCCGTGGCGGTGGTGTCGGCGCTGTTTTCATTGGTTGTAGTGCTCATGGCCTACCTTCTTACGACGGTGGTGGCGGCACCGTTCGCACGGTGCCCGCCTCTACTTAAACGGTTTGGGCTATAGCTACATGCTACGTCGGTCAGACGGGCAGCTCTAACTTCTGACGTAACCGTCCCGGCAGGCCGGATGTTCCCGGTAACCCGGCCGGCCGGAGAATCCGCCTAGGCCAGGCCGTCCTCGTTCAGCCGGGCCAGCAGAAGCGCTTCGGCAACGATTGCGTTCCTGAAGTCCCCCAGGTGCAGGGATTCGTTCGCGCTGTGAGCGCGGGAATCCGGATCCTCCACACCGGTCACCAGGATCTGCACGTCCGGGTAGAGCTCGGTGAGGTCCGCAATGAAGGGAATCGAGCCGCCAATTCCCATTTCGACGGCCGGTACGCCCCAGGCCTCGCCGAGGGCCCACATTGCGGCGCCCGCGGCCTTGGAGGACGTATCGGTGCTGAAGGCGTTGCCGCTCTCCCCCGGGGTGAAGACCACGTGGGCGCCGAAGGGGGCGTTGGCTTCCACATGCCGGCGCACGGCGTCCATGGCCTCGGCCGGATCCTGGCCGGGGGCGAGCCGCAGGCTGAATTTGGCGCGCGCCCGCGGGAGCAGGGTGTTGGAGGCGACATCCACGGCCGGGGCATCGAAGCCGATGATGGCCAACGCCGGTTTGGTCCACATGCGCGAGGCGATCGAGCCGGTGCCGGCCAGCCGGACGCCGTCGAGCACCGAAGCGTCGGCGCGGTACTCCTCTTCGGTCAGGTCCACCTCGACGTCGTCGCGGCTGACCAGCCCGGCAACCGCGACGCTGCCGTCGGCGTCGTGCAGGGTGGCGATCAGGCGGGACAGCAGCGTCGGGGCGTCCAATACAGGACCGCCGAACATACCGGAGTGGACGGCGTGGTCCAGGACCTTGACTTCAATGGTGCCGTCCACGAGGCCGCGCAGGCTTGTGGTGAGGGCAGGGATGCCAACCTTCCAGTTGGACGAGTCGGCGACGACGATCACATCGGAGCGCAGCAGTTCCTGATGGGTTTCCAGGAAGGAACGGAACGTCGGGGAACCGGCTTCCTCCTCACCTTCGAAGAAGAAGGTCACGCCAAGGCCGAGGTCATCGCCCAGCACCCGCGTCACGGCGGCGTAGGCCGCGATGTGGGCCATGATGCCAGCCTTGTCATCTGCCGCGCCGCGGCCGTAGAGCCGGCCGTCGCGTTCGACGGCGGTGAACGGCTCGGTCTCCCACAGCGCAAGGTCGCCCGTGGGCTGCACATCGTGGTGGGCGTAGAGGAGGATGGTCGGCTTGCCCCCGGTGGCCGGACGGCGGGCGACGACGGCGGGGCCGCCGGGCGTGCCGTCCTCCTTGTCGCAGCGCAGGATCCGGACGTCGTCGAAGCCGCCGGCGCGGACCAGTTCGGCGACGGCGTCGGCGCTGGCGTTCAGCGGGGCCGGGTCGAAGCTGGGCCAGGCGATGCCCGGGATGGCGACGAGGTTCTTCAGCTGGGTGATCGTGGTGTCGAACGATTCGCTGACGGCCTGGCGGAGGGCTTCGGCGTCGAAGTTTCCGATGTGGCCGGTGGAGGTTTGCGGGTTCGCCGCGGGTGATGAGGTCATGGCCAGAACACTACCCGTGCCGGGGATCACCACAAACAGCGCGGCGGCGGGTCCGCCGGCTTGTGGGCCGGGTCTCGCGCCCGCCGCCGCGGGGTATTCTGTAGGGGTGTTTGGACGAAAAAAGGAAGCGCCCTCGGCGCAGGACGTAGTTGACCAGCAGGCAGCCGAGGCTTCGGCCCGGGACGCCGCCATCGGCAAGGGCGCACCCACGCCCAAGCGCAGCGCTCAGGTGGCCGCCCGCAAGCGGCCCCTCGTGCCGGAGGACCGCAAGGCCTCCAAGGCCGCCGAGCGCGCCGCCGTCCAGGACCAGCGGGTCAAGATGCGGAAGGCCATGGACACCGGGGACGAGAAGTTCCTTCCGCTGCGGGACAAGGGCCCGCAGAAACGCTTTGCCCGCGACTACGTGGATGCCCGCTTCAGCCTCGGCGAATACCTCATGTTCGGTGCCCTGATCTTCGTCGTCGTCTCCCTGCTTGTGCCGGCCTCCAGCGACCAGATGATCTATGTGCTGGGCGGATTCTGGGTGATGTTCCTGGCCGTCTTCGTTGACGTCTTCATCCTGTCCCGGAAACTCAAGAAGCGCCTGGCCGAGAAGTTCAGTGAGGTCGAGCGGGGCACCGTCTGGTATGGCTCCATGCGCTCCCTGCAGTTCCGCCGCCTGCGCCTCCCCAAGCCCCAGGTCAAGCGCGGCGACTACCCCGCCTGATACTTCGTCAGCAGCAAGTTGCCCCGGCAGTCCGACTGCCGGGGCTTCTTCATGTCCGGGCATGCCTCGCGATACGCAAATCGCCTCGCGACGCGCGAAATGCCTGTCGACAGGGGAATGCCGGCGTCGTCAGGCATTTTGCGCGTCGCAGGGAAAGCTGCGCGTCGCAGGAAGACAGACGCGCCTATCGCCGCGACGGGTGCTTCGCGAGCTGCCGGTTGATGTGGGCGGCCCAGAAGGGACCTTCGTAAAGGAAAGCCGTGTAACCCTGAACCAGGGTGGCGCCGGCCTCAAGCCGTTGCTGGACGTCCTGCGCGGTTTCGACGCCGCCGACCGCCACCAGGGTCAGTGCGCCGCCGGTTGCGGCCCGAAGGCGGGCCAGCACCTCCAGCGAACGCTGCTTCAGCGGCGCCCCGGAGAGTCCGCCGGCCCCGCAGGCCGCTACTTTGTCCGGGCCGGACGAAAGTCCTGTGCGGGCGATCGTCGTGTTGGTGGCGATGATGCCATCCAGCTTCAGGTCCAGCGCCAGGCGCGCGACGCCGTCGATGTCCTCGTCGCTGAGGTCCGGCGCAATCTTGACGAGCAGCGGCACGTGCCGGCCTGCGGCTTTGTCCGCCTCCTCCCCCACCGCGATGAGCAGCGGGCGCAGCGTCTCAACGTCCTGCAGCAGCCGGAGCCCGGGCGTGTTCGGGGAGCTGACGTTGACTACGAGGTAGTCGGCTGCGGGTGCCAGGCTCCGGGCGCTGACCCGGTAGTCGGCCACGGCGTCGTCAAGCTCCACCACCTTGCTCTTGCCGATGTTGACCCCGATGACCGGGCGGACGCCGGGATAGTGGCGCTGCAGGGCTGCCCGGGCGGATTTCAGCCGGGGCGCCACCGCGGCGGCGCCGTCGTTGTTGAAGCCCATCCGGTTGATGACTGCCCTGTCGTCGACCAGGCGGAAAAGCCTGGGGGCCGGGTTGCCGGGCTGGGCCTGGCCGGTGATGGTGCCAACTTCCACGTGGCCGAAGCCGAGGTCGGTGAGGGCCTCGATGCCGAGGCCCTCCTTGTCGAATCCGGCGGCCAGCCCGAACGGCGAGGGGAAGGTCAGGCCGAAGGCCTGGGTCCGCAGTGAGGCTGCCGGTGCCGTGAATTTCTGCAACAACCGCCCGGCGCCGCAGCTGTGGACGAGGCGAATGGCCCGGAACCCGATTTTGTGGGCGCGTTCGGCGTCCATCCATGAGAAGGCCAGCCGGAAGAATGTCGGATATACGCGCATGGTTCTAGTTTTGCGGTTCACGCGGTCCAGACCAAACCGGCACCCCGGCGGGCGCTAGCATAAAGCCATGACCAGCGACGCTGCATACCCGACCACGGGATCCCCGGGGGCGGGACAGACCCTGATCGAGGCGGATGTCATCGGTGGCGGCGCGGCGCTGGCCGGGCCGGTAGCAGCGGCCCGGGCCTACGCTTCCGGCCGGCGCGTGGCGCCGCCGCACCGGATGCCGGACCCCCGCCATCGCCCGCTTTTCGCCGTCCGGCTGTCCGTCCTGACGCGCAAGATCCTCGGCGGCCTCCCCACGGATCTGCAGTCCCGGGTTCTCGATGACTCCGGTGCGCCGGTGACCGGATTCTTTGCGGCCGGGGAAACGCCGGGCTTCGGCGGAGGCGGCACCCACGGCTGCCGTGCCATCGAAGGAACCTTCCCCGGCGGCTGCCTGTTCTCCGGCCGCGCGGCCGGCCAAGCCGCGGCGTCGGAAGTCTAGGAGACCGCGATGGAATGGGAACCCGACATCCTCGGGGACGACTTCGAAGCCTGCGCCTTCCAGGCCGCGGGCCCCGACGGCCTCGAGCGGACCGCCACCCTGGTGCGCCGTCTGCCGGGCACCGGGACCGGCAGGACGGGGCGGGTGCGGGCCGTGCTGTTCCTGCACGGCTGGAGCGACTACTTCTTCAACGAGGAACTCGCGGAATTCTGGGCCGGGCAGGGCTTCGAGTTCTTCGCCCTGGACATGCACAACCACGGACGGAGCCTGCGGCCGGGCACCCACGGCGGCTACGTGGCGGACCTGGACGACTACGACGCCGAGATCACCGCTGCCATCGGCATCATCCGCTCGCTCCACCCGGCCGCCGCCGCACCGCCGCCGGTAACACTGATGGGACATTCCACCGGCGGACTGATCGCCGCGCTGTGGGCCAGCCGGCATCCGGGCGTGGTGTCCCAACTGGTCCTCGACAGCCCCTGGCTTGAAATGCACGGCAGCCCGGCCGTCCGCCGCGCAGCCCGGACCATGGTGGAACCCCTCGCCCGTTTCCGGCCCGAATCCGTGATCCGCCTCCCGGAACGCTCCTTCTACTGGCGCAGCATCAGCAGCGCGGCCGAGGGCGAGTGGACCCTGGACGACAGCTACCGTCCGCCGCGCGCCTTTCCCGTCCGGGCCGGCTGGCTCAGTGCCGTGCTCACCGGGCAGGCCAGGGTGGCCCGCGGGCTCAATATCGACGTCCCGATCCTCGTCCTGATCTCCGGGGCCAGCGCCAACGGAATGTTCTGGAAGGAATCCATGCGGCGCACCGACGCGGTCCTGGACGTGAACACGATCGCCCTGCGGGCCCTGAGCCTGGGTCGCACCGTGACCCTGGAACGGATCGACGGCGCCCTGCACGACGTCTTCCTGTCCGCACCGCGGGTCCGCGCGGATGCCTACGCCCGGCTGGCCCGCTGGCTCCGGGCCTATGTACTGGACGACGGCGGGACCACATGACCGTTCCGCTGGCACGTCCCCGGTGGCAGGAGGACGTGCTGGGCAGCCGGTTCGAGTCCCTGGAGCTGCCGCTGCTTCCCGACGACGAGGGGCCCGTCGTCGCCACCCTCGTGCGGCATGTCGGGTCGGGCAGAGCGGACGCGGGAGCGGACGCGGGAGCGGAAGGGACGCCCCCGGCGTCGGGTCCCGGGGAAAGGGTCCTTTCGGCCCTGCGCCGGGTCTTCGGCGCGGACGGCCGGCCGTCACCGGCACCCGGCAACGGCCAGGACGCGTCTGGCAGTCGGGCGCCGGAGAAGGCAGTCCTGTACCTGCACGGCTGGGCTGACTACTTCCTGCAGGCCGAACTCGCCGACCACCTCGCTGCCAGCGGGTTCCACTTCTATGCCCTGGACCTGCGGAAGTTCGGGCGGAGCCTCCGCGGCTGGCAGACCCCCGGCTACATGACCGATCTGGCGGTCTATGACGAGGACATCGCCGCCGCACTGGCCGCCGTGGGAGCCGATATTGCCCTCCGCACCGGCCGCTCCGGCCCGCCGACCCTGCATCTGCTGGCGCACTCGCTCGGCGGCCTGGTGGCGGCCCTGTGGGCTGACCGGCACCCTGGCAGGCTGGGCACCCTGATCCTGAACGCACCGTGGCTGGAATTGCAGGGCAGCAGCCTGATCCGGAACATCGCCATGCATCTGGTGGAGCCGCTGGCGCGGACGGATCCCCGGCGGCCGTTGCTGCTGCCGGGCATGCCGGGCTACTGGGAGAGTATCAGCGATACGGCCCACGGTGAATGGGCCGTGAATCCGGCGTGGCGGCCGAGGGCGTCCTTCCCGATCAGGCCCGGCTGGACAAAGGCGGTGATGGCTGGCCACGCGGCCGTGGAACGGCGGCTCGACATCACGTCACCGGTGCTGGTGATGCTGTCCGGGCGCACCGGGATCCAGGCTGAATGGTCCGAGGAGATCACGGAGGTCGACGCCGTGATCGACGTCGAGGAGACGGCGCGCCGGGCGCTCGGGCTGGGCCGCCGCACAGCAGTCTTCCGTTACCCGGAGGCCCTCCACGACATCTTCCTGTCCCGCCGAGCGGTGCGCCGGGAGGCCTACGACGATCTCGTCCTCTGGCTGCGCCTGTTTCCCGGCTGACTTTGTGGGGCTGGCTGTTTGTGGCTCACCTTCCCGCCGTCCGGCATCCGGCCTGACGCCGGGCTCAGCCCCCCGGGGCGCCGGCGGGGGCCGCGGCGTCGACCGCCCCGCCGTAGCGGCGGTCCCGCCGGGCATAGATCTCGACGGCGTCCCACAGGGTGCGCCGGTCCACGTCGGGCCAGAGCGTATCCAGGAAGACGAATTCGGCATAGGCCGATTGCCAGAGCATGAAGTTGGAGAGCCGCTGTTCGCCGGAGCTGCGCAGGAACAGGTCGACGTCCGGGAGGTCGGGTTCGTCCAGGTACTTCTGGATGGTCTTCTCGGTGATGGCTCCGGGCTTGAGCCGCCCGGCCGCCACTTCCTCCGCGATGGCGGACACGGCATCGGCAATCTCGGCGCGTCCACCGTAGTTAACACACATGTTCAACGTGCAGGTGCTGTTGCCCCGGGTGAAGTCCTCGGCTTCCTCCAGCTCGCGGATCACCGAGCCCCAGAGCCTGGGGCGCCGCCCGGACCAGCGGATCCGGACGCCCCACTCATCCAGCTGGTTCCGCTGGCGGCGTAGCACATCTTTGTTAAATCCCATCAGGAAGCGGACTTCCTCAGGCGAGCGGCGCCAGTTCTCGGTGGAGAACGCGTAGACGCTGATGTGCTCGATGCCGAGTTCAATCGCACCGGCCACAACGTCCAGCAGGGCCGGCTCCCCTGCTTTGTGGCCTTCGATCCGCGGCAGGCCCCGCTGGTTGGCCCAGCGGCCGTTGCCGTCCATGACAATGGCGACGTGCCGCGGAATGAGCTCCGCCGGGATGGCCGGGGGGACGGCTCCGGAGGGGTGCGGGTAGGGCAACACCGGCGGGCCGCTCCGCTGCCGGACCGGATTCTTCTTCTTACCCAAGGCCACAGCTATGTACGCTCCACATGTTTGAGGGACTTCAGGACACGTTCCAGATGCCATTGCAGATAGTTGGACACCAGGCCGGCGGATTCGCGGCGGTGCACCGGGGCCGACGCGTCCGCCGTCGTCCAGTCCCCGGTCAGGAGGGCGCCGAGCAGCAGGACGGTTTCCGCGGCGGGGGCCGGCGAACCGGGCGGCCGGCACTCGGCGCACACCATGCCGCCGAGCGGTGCCGAGAACGCGTTGTGCGGCCCCGGGGCGCCGCAGCGCGCGCAGTCCGTGAAGCTTGGGGCCCAGCCGCCGGTGGAGAGGGCACGCAGCAGATAGGAATCGAGGATAAGTTCCGGGGTGTGGTCCCCGCGGCTCAACGAGGCCAGGGCGCCGACCAGCAGGTGGTACTGGGCGGTGCCGGATTCGCCGTCGACGTCCGTGAGTTTCTCTGCGGTCTCCGTCATGGCGGCAGCCACCGTGTAGCGGCCGTAGTCCGCGGCGATGTTGCTTCCGTACGCACCCTTGGCGACGGCCTGGGTGACGATATCCAGGCTGCGGCCGGAAATCAGCTGCAGATCGGCCACCATAAACGGCTCGAGCCGGGCTCCGAAGCGGCTGCTCGTGCGGCGGACACCCTTGGCCACGGCACGGACCTGGCCATGGTGTTTTGTGAGCAGCGTGATGATGCGGTCCGCCTCGCCCAGCTTGTGGGTGCGCAGCACGACGGCGTCATCGCGGTAGGCGCGGGCTGCAAAGGAGGATGGTTGTGCCACGGTTAATCTTCGCACTCAATTTCTGTAAGTACTGTCTTTCGGCCATCACTGTTCTATCCCAACCCACGGCACTGCCAACCCACGGCCAACGCACCGCGCCGCCGGACGGATCCGGCGGCGCGGAACGGTGTGCAGGACTAGGGCGTGCAGGACTAACTAGGCGCGCGCGTCCCGGATGGCACGGTTCACGGCCGAGATGACGGCCTTGAGCGAGGCCATGGACGTGTTGGCGTCGATCCCGACGCCCCACAGGACACGCTCGCCCACGGCCGCCTCGACGTAGGCGGCGGCAAGGGCACTGCCGCCTTCGGACAGCGCGTGTTCACTGTAGTCAAGGACGCGGACGTCGACGCCGTCTTCCCGCAGGATGCTCAGCAGGGCCGCGATCGGGCCGTTGCCGATGCCGGTGCGGCGGACCTGGGTGCCGTCAATCTTCAGGGCGGCCTGAAGTGTCATCACGCCGTCCTCGTCGGACTCGGTGCTCACCGCGCCGAGCGCGTAACGGCCCCACTGGTGGTCGGAGGAACCGGACGGCAGGTATTCGTCCTGGAAGACCTGCCAGAGCTGGGCGCCGCTGACCTCGCCGCCCACCATGTCGGTCTGCTTCTGGATGACACCGGAGAACTCGATCTGGGCGCGGCGCGGCAGGTCCAGGTTGTGCTCGTTCTTGAGCAGGTAGGCCACCCCGCCCTTGCCGGACTGCGAGTTCACCCGGATGACGGCCTCGTAGCTGCGGCCGAGGTCCTTCGGATCGACCGGGAGGTACGGGACCTGCCAGGTGTAGTCGGCGACGTCCTTGCCGGCGGCCGCGGCGTCCTTCTCTAAGGCTTCCAGGCCCTTCTTGATAGCGTCCTGGTGGGAGCCGGAGAAGGCGGTGAAGACGAGGTCGCCGCCGTAGGGTGAGCGCTCCGCCACGGGCAGCTGGTTGCAGTACTCCACGGTGCGGCGAATTTCGTCGATGTCGGAGAAGTCGATCATCGGGTCGATGCCCTGGACGAACATGTTCAGGCCCAGGGTGACCAGGTCCACGTTGCCGGTCCGCTCGCCGTTGCCGAAGAGGCAGCCTTCGATCCGGTCCGCGCCGGCCAGGTAACCCAGTTCGGCCGCGGCGACGCCGGTGCCACGGTCATTGTGGGGGTGCAGGGACAGGATGATACCTTCCCGCGGGTGCAGGTGGCGGCTCATCCACTCGATGGAGTCGGCATACACATTGGGGGTCGCCATTTCGACCGTGGCCGGCAGGTTGATGATCATCTGGCTGTCGGCGGAGGCCTCGAACACGTCGGCGACGGCGTTGCAGACCCGGACGGCGTACTCCAGCTCGGTCCCGGTGAAGGATTCCGGCGAGTATTCATAGGTGATGTGCGTGTCGGCGAGGGTTTCCTCGTACTTCTTGCACAGGCGTGCGCCCTGCAGTGCGATGTCCAGGATGCCGTCTTCGTCCTGGTTGAAGACGACCCGGCGCTGCAGGACCGACGTCGAGTTGTAGAGGTGGACGATTGCCTGCCTGGCACCGACCAGCGACTCGTAGGTCCGCTCGATCAGGTGCTCGCGGGCCTGGGTCAGCACCTGGATGGTGACGTCGTCCGGGATGTGGTTGCCTTCGATCAGTTGCCGGACGAAGTCGAAGTCGGTTTGCGATGCGGAAGGGAAGCCGACCTCAATTTCCTTGTATCCCATGCGGACCAGCAGGTCGAACATCTTCATCTTGCGGGCCGGACTCATCGGGTCGATCAGGGCCTGGTTGCCGTCACGCAGGTCCACGGCGCACCAGCGCGGCGCCTTGGTGATGAGCTTGTCCGGCCAGGTGCGGTCCGGGAGTTCCACCGTGATCAGGTCCTGGAAGGGAGCGTAACGGTGGACGGGCATTCCTGAGGGCTTCTGTGCGTTTCGCATTACAATCGGGGCCTTTTCTATCGTTCCTGGTGAAAGGGTGGCCGGGCAACACAAACTCCGCAGCGAGGGTGGGCCTTGCGCTAGATCGCGTCTGAGGCCTCGCCGCGGCAGCTAAGGAGAAGCAGTTCTGCGCGCACCATTTCACACTAACACGGGTGCGTAAGATGAAGGAGCCAGACCTCGTAACGTCCATCGTGCAGCCCCGTAACAGTGCCCTCAGCGCTGCCGGGCTGCCTCGCAAAGGAGCATCCGTGCCGCTTTCGGGAATCGCCCTGTCCAATATCGACGCCGGTGTGCGGCCGCAGGACGACCTGTACCAGCACGTCAACGGCACCTGGCTCAAGAACACCGAGATTCCGGATGACCGGCCGCTGGAGGGGACGTTCACCGCGCTGCGGGACGGCTCCGAGCTGGCGGTGAAGGAAATCATCGAGGACGCGGCCGGCCGCGGTACGGAATCCACCGGGATCGAACAGAAAATCGGGGACCTCTACACCAGCTTCATGGACGAGGCCGCGGTCGAGGGCAAGGGACTGGACCCGGTCCGGGAGCGGCTCGCCGATGTGTTCGCCACCCGGTCGGTTGCCGGGCTCGTGGCCCTGGCCGGCAAGCTGTTCCGCGCCGATGTCGCCGGGCTCTTCTATATCTATCCCGCCCCCGACGCCGGAAACCCGGACAGGGTCCTGCTGTACACGGGCCAGGGCGGCCTCGGCCTGCCGGATGAGTCCTACTACCGCGAAGAAAAGTTCGCTCCAATGGTCCGGGCCTACCGCGCACATGTGCGGACGGTCCTCGACCTCGCCGGTGTCGCCGATCCGGAGGGCGCGGCCGGCCGCGTCGTGGCGCTGGAAACCGCCCTGGCCTCACACCACTGGGACAACGTCACACTGCGCAATCCGCAGAAAACCTACAACCTGAAGTCCGCCGACGAAGCCATGCAGCTCTTCCCGCTCCTCACGACCTGGTTCGACGCCGCCGCCATCGCGCCGGAGAAACGCACCGAACTCGTGGTGAGCACCCCCGATTTCTTCGCCGGAGCCGCATCCCTGCTGGACACGGAGCCCCTGGCCGTCTGGCAGGAATGGCTCGCCCTGCGGGTCGTCAGCGCCGCCGCGCCGTACCTGCCGGCCGCGTTCGTGGACGCGAACTTCGCCTTCTACGGCACCACGCTGAGCGGCACCCCGCGCAATAAGGACCGATGGAAACGCGGCGTCGCCGTCGTCGAGGCCGCCCTCGGCGAGGCTGTCGGCCAGATCTACGTCGCCCGGCACTTCCCCGAGGCCCACAAGGCCCGCATGCAGTCGCTCGTCACGAACCTGATCGAGGCCTACCGCGAATCCATCACCGGCCTCGACTGGATGGGCGAGGAAACGAAGATCGAGGCGCTCAAGAAGCTCGGCTCCTTCCGGGCCAAAATCGGCTACCCGGACAAGTGGATCGACTATTCAGCCGTCGAAATCGACCCGTCCGATCTGCTGGGGAACGTGGAGCGCGCGCACAGCGCCGACGTCGACCGCCACCTGGCTGAGGTGGGCAAGCCCGTTGACCGGGAGAAGTGGCTAATGACGCCGCAGACTGTCAACGCCTACTACCACCCGCTCCTGAACGAGATCGTGTTCCCGGCGGCCATCCTGCAGCCTCCGTTCTTCACCGCCGACGCCGACGACGCCGTCAACTACGGCGGCATCGGAGCCGTGATCGGCCACGAAATCGGCCACGGCTTCGACGACCAGGGGTCCCAGTATGACGGCAGCGGCCTGCTCCGCGACTGGTGGACCGGGGATGACCGGACCGCGTTCGAGGCGCTGACCTCCAGGTTGGTGGCGCAGTTTGAGGCGCTCTCCCCCACCGCTGCCCCCGGCCACACCGTCAACGGGAAGCTGACCCTCGGCGAAAACATCGGCGACCTCGGCGGCCTGACCATTGCCTACAAGGCCTACCTGATCAGCCTCGACGGCCAGGAGCCGCCGGTACTGGACGGCCTGACCGGTTTCCGGCGCTTCTTCGCATCGTGGGCCGCGGGCTGGCGGCAGGTAGTGCGCACAGAGGAAGCGATCCGCCGGCTGGCCACGGACCCGCACTCGCCCAACGAATTCCGTACCAACCAGATCGCCAGGAACCTTGACGCGTTCCACGCGGCATTCGGCACCACCGAGCAGGACGGCATGTGGATGCCGGCCGCGGAGCGTGTCAGCATCTGGTAAGCGGCACAAGCGGCACCCGAAGAAGGCCGGCCGCCGGAGCATTTCCGGTGGCCGGCCTCGGCCTCAAGGACGCCTAGCGGGTGATGAGCGCCGGGTTGGCCGGCTGGCAGACGGTGTCCCCGGCGGTCTGGTTGACGATGTCCGAGGGCAGGGCCACCTGGCCGCCCCCGCCGGGGGTGCCGCCCGTGAGGTCGCTGCCCAGATAGACCTGGACTCCGACGACGCCTGCGGCCGGAAGGACCTGCGTGGCAGGGATCCCGAGCAGCGCGGCCACGTCGGCGGCCACATCGGCGAAGTCTGCGCCGTAGTACACGGCCGTGGCCGCCACGGGCTTGGCCGTCAGCTGGCCGGTCTTGGTGAAGCCCCCGGCGGTGAGGGCCTTGATGATCTCCTGGGACCGGGCGGGAACCCCGGAACCGTTGGCCACCGCGACCGGCTGCAGCGACTTGTCGTAGGCCGATGCAGCGGGCGTGGCGCTCGGCTCCGCGCTGGCGGAGGCACTCGGTGCCGCCGTCGGGTCCGTCAGGTCCACGTCCTTGCGCATCGCGGCGAAAAGCTGCGACGCGGCGGGTTCGGCAAGCTGCAGCCGGTTGGTGTCGCTGACGGCCGGCTCGGCGGGAACGGCAACAAACGCCACCTTGCCGACGTCGATGTTTTTCAGCCGGTTCGCGACCGTCAGCAGCGTCGGGACGGAGGCCATGCCGTCATCGATCGTGAGGTTTTTGGTGATGACGTCGGCGATCTGGAGCATCTTGCCGGGGTTGCCGAGCGTCCCGTCGTCCTTGATCTTGCGGACCAGCGAGGACAGGAACCCCTGCTGGCCCTTGATCCGGCCGAGGTCGCCGCCGTCGGCAAAGGCGTGGCGGGTGCGCAGGAACGCCAGGGCCTGTTCGCCCTCCACCTTGGAGGTACCCTTCGGCAGGCGCAGACCGGAGTCCGGATCGTAGACGGCATCGCTGATGCAGACGTCCACGCCGCCGACGGCGTTGGACAGTTCCTTCACCGAGTTGAAGTCCGCCATCATGAAGTGGTCGATTTCCAGGCCCGTGAGCTTGTTGACGGTGTCAACGGCGCAGCCGATGCCGGCCTCGGACATCGCCGCGTTGATCATGACCTTCTTCTGCGCCTGGAAATCCCGCTTCGATTCCGGGTCGGTGCACTTCGGGATATCCACGAGCAGGTCGCGGGGGAAACTGATGACGTTGACGCGCTTATTGTCGGCCGAAATGTCCATCAGCATCATAACGTCCGAATGCCCGTAGCCGGTGGATTCGTTGGCGCTGCCGTACTGGGAGTTTTTGCCGTCACGGGTGTCCGAACCGAGAATCAGGATCTGCATCCGGTCCGTCGCGTCGTTGACGGCGGCTTCGGTCTTATTGTTGCCTGCGCTCAGCGACGCCTTCGTGATGTTTCCCTGCAACCGGATGGCCCAGTAGGCGCCGAGGGCAAGGACACCCACGAGCAGGACGGAAACGACCGCCGCCCCGATCTTCAGCCAGCCGGGCATCCCGCGGTGGGCGCCGAGGTGCCGGGCGGGTCCGACGGCGGGATCTTCCGTGTGCCGGGCAGCGGCGGCCGGCCGAACCGGCGGGGCGGTTCCGTCTGCACGGTTGTCACGGGGTCGAGCCACGGCTAAAGCCTTCCTTCATGAATGGGAATCTCTCTACTTTAGTGTTTCAAGCTGTGAATTTACCGGTGGGCCCCTCCACCGGAGCGGCGCGGGCCGCCATAACACCAGTCAGGCCCGTTGCTTAGAAGCCGAGCTTCACGAGCTGCTTCGGGTCGCGCTGCCAGTCCTTCGCGACCTTCACGTGCAGGTCAAGGTAGATGCGTGCGCCAAGCAGCGCCTCGATCCCCTTCCGCGCGTTGGTGCCGACTTCACGGAGTCTCGCCCCGCCCTTGCCAATGATGATGGCCTTCTGCGAAGGACGTTCCACGTAGAGATTGACCCGGACGTCCAGGAATGGGCTGTCTTCGGGGCGGCCTTCACGGGGAACAATCTCATCGACCACAACCGCCAGGGAATGCGGCAGCTCGTCGCGGACGCCCTCGAGGGCGGCTTCGCGGATGAGTTCAGCAATCATCACGGCTTCCGGTTCGTCCGTCAGGTGCCCGTCCGGGTACAGCGGCGGGGACGGCGGCATGTGGCTGATGAGCACATCGGCCAGGGTTTCGACCTGGAAGCCGTCGGTGGCGGAGACGGGGACGATGTCCTTCCAGCCATCCTCGCCCAACACGGAGCGGCCCAGGGCGGCGACGGCGAGCAGCTGCTCAGTGAGGGCCTGGCGGTCCACGAGGTCGGCCTTGGTCACGATCGCGATCACCGGCTTGTTGCCGACGGCGGCGAGCTGGGCGGCGATGAACTTATCTCCCGGGCCGATCTTCTCGTTGGCCGGCAGGCAAAAGCCGATCGCGTCAACCTCGGCGAGGGTGTCCGCAACGAGCTGGTTAAGGCGCTTGCCCAGCAGGGTGCGCGGGCGGTGCAGGCCCGGGGTGTCCACCAGGATCAGCTGGGCATCCTCGCGGTGGACAATGCCGCGGATCGTGTGGCGTGTGGTCTGGGGCTTCGCCGAGGTGATGGCGACCTTCTGGCCGACCAGGGCGTTGGTGAGGGTGGACTTGCCCGCGTTGGGCCGCCCGACCAGCACCGAGAACCCGGCACGGTAGCCGCCGTGGGCTGCTTCGCCGTCGGACTTATTCTGCTTGCTCACGTGGAACTCCCTGTTGGATTTGTGCGGCCTCGTCGAGAAGCTCGTTAAGGTCAGTTTCTTCTTTTGCTGCGGCGGCCGCAATGATGTGGCTGACGCGGTTCCGCCTGCCCTCGAGCCTGTCGGCCCGGAGCGAGAGTCCGTGGACCGCGACGGTGCTGCCAACGATCGGCACCCGCCCGAGCGCCTTGGCGAGCAGGCCGCCCACAGTGTCCACTTCGTCGTCGTCGAGCTCCAGATCGAAGAGTTCGCCGAGATCGTCGATGCTCATCCGCGCGCTGACCCGGTAGCTTCCGTCACCGAGCTCCACCGCCTCGGCGCTTTCTGTGTCGTACTCGTCCACGATCTCGCCGACGATCTCCTCGATAAGATCCTCGAGGGTGACCAGTCCGGCGGTGCCGCCGTATTCGTCGATGACAATCGCGACGTGGGTCGATTCCTTCTGCAGTTCCCGCAGCAGCTCACTCACCGGCTTGGAGTCCGGCACGTAGCGGACCTCGCGGGAGAGTTCGTCGACGAGCGGGGGTTCCTCGCCGGGGCCGAGGTTGTGGATCACGGCGGCCACATCCTTGAGGTACACGATCCCGAGGATCTGGTCCGTGTTCTCACCGATCACGGGGATCCGGGAATAGCCGGAGCGCAGGAACAGCGACATGGCCCGGTGCAGGGTGGAGCCGGAGTCGATGCAGAGGATATCGGTCCGCGGAACCATCACGGAGCGGACCAGGGTGTCGCCGAAATCAAAGACCGACTGGATCAGCTCGGCTTCGTTGTCTTCGATGACGTCGGATTCGGAGGCGCGGTCCACGAGCTCACGGAATTCCTCTTCGCTGAAGAACGCCTCGTTATCGGCAGGCGCACCCGGGGCCACGGCGCTGCCGAGGGTGACGAGCCAGCCGGGGATGGGGCCCAGCACCCCGCAGAGCCCGCGGATCAGCGGTGCGGTGAACCGGACCAGGCCCGCGGAGTGGACGCGGCCGAGCTGCCGCGGGGAGACGCCGACGATCACGAAGCCGACGAGGGCCATGATTCCGGTCGCCGCCAGCCCGGCGAGCCAGACGTTGTCCAGCAGGCTGTGCAGCACCACGGTCACGGCGACCGCAGAGGCCATTTCGAACCAGACCCGCCAGAACCGGAGGGCCCGCATATGGGCCACGGGTTGCGCCATGATCCGTTTGAGCGCGGTGCCGCGGCTCTGCAGGATCGCCTGCTCGGCGTCGTGCCGCGGCAGGTAGCTGAAGGCGGACTCGGCCGCGGTCAGCAGGAAGGCAAAGCTGAGGAACACCAGCGCCATGCCGGCAAGGATCAGTGGGGTCACTGAATCGTCTCGGACGGGGCGTCTTTGCCGGTGAAGGCGGAGAGCAGTTCGCGCTGAAGCCCGAACATTTCCTCCTTCTCCTCGGGCTCGGCGTGGTCAAAGCCGAGCAGGTGCAGGATGCCGTGCGTCGTGAGCAGCAGCATCTCGTCCTGGGTGGAGTGGCCCGCATCTTTCGCCTGGACCTCTGCCACCTGCGGACAGATGGCGATATCGCCGAGCATGCCCTGCGGCGTCGGCTTGTCCGGCGTGCCGGGGGTCAGTTCGTCCATCGGTACCGACAGCACGTCGGTGGAGCCGGGCTCGTCCATCAGTTCAATGTGGAGCTTTTCCATGGCCGGCTCGTCCACCAGCAGGATGGACAGCTCGGCCTGGGGGTGGATGAAAAGTCGTTCAAAGACGAAGCGGGACAGCTGCACCAGTTCGGCCTCGTCCACGCTGACGCCGGATTCGTTGTTGATCTCGATGCTCATCAGTGTTCCCCGCTCTTCTCACGGGTCACGGAGTGCTTGACCCGGTTTCTCTGGATCTCGTCCCAGACCCCGTAGGCGTTCACGATGTCGCCGACGAGGCGGTGACGGACGACGTCGGACGCGTCCAGGATCGTGAAGTTGACGTCCTCGATGCCCTGCAGGATTTCCTCGACGATCCGGAGCCCGGAGCGCGTCCCGAACGGCAGATCCACCTGGGTGACGTCACCGGTGACCACCATTTTAGAGCCGAAGCCCAGCCGGGTCAGGAACATCTTCATCTGCTCCGGCGTGGTGTTCTGCGCCTCGTCGAGGATGATGAAGGCGTCGTTGAGCGTGCGTCCGCGCATGTAGGCGAGCGGGGCGACCTCGATGGTGCCGGCTGCGATCAGCCGCGGAATGGACTCGGGATCCATCATTTCGTGCAGCGCGTCGTAGAGGGGCCGCAGGTAGGGGTCGATCTTGTCGCTCAGCGTGCCGGGCAGGAACCCGAGCCGCTCCCCCGCCTCGACGGCGGGACGGGTCAGGATGATCCGGCTGACTTCCTTCTGCTGCAGTGCCTGGACGGCCTTGGCCATGGCCAGGTACGTCTTGCCGGTGCCGGCCGGGCCGATCCCGAAGATCACCGTATTGGCGTCGATCGCGTCCACATAGTTCTTCTGGTTCAGCGTCTTCGGGCGGATCGTCTTGCCTCGGCTCGAGAGAATGTTGTGGGTGAGCACGTCGACGGGGTTCTGCAGGGTCTGGCTTCGCAGCAGCGAGACCAGCTGCTTAAGCACGGCGGGGGTCACAACGGTGCCCCTGGCGACGAGCCCGCGCACCTCATTGAGCAGCCGCATGATCCGCGGTACGTCCGCCGACGGCCCGCTGATCGAGAGCTCATTCCCGCGGACATGGAAGTCAACGGCGGGGAACTGGGTCTCGATGAAACGGAGGGCTTCGTCGTGGCTGCCGAGGGACTGGACCATCTGGTCGGAGTTGTCGAACAGGACCACCTCGGTCCGCAGCCCTGGAAGGGAGTGGGGAAATTCTCCTGCGGGGCGCCCTCCGGCGCTGATCCGGGCCTTGCCGTTCGCTGCTTCAGTCATGGTGTTGGCCCGCGGGCCTCTGGTCCCCTCCGGCTCGGAAATGGTCTCTCCCCCTGATCCGGCCCGACGGCGGTGCTCGCCTTCTGGTTCCGGTCTCAGCGGGTCCTTCCATCTTACGCCAGCGCGGCGCGCCGCACGCCGGCGCAGCGGGCGGTGCCGCTGCGCATGCCAGCCGCCGCCGGGCTCCACTGGCTGCCGCCGGCAGACCCCTGTTCCCGGATTTTGGTATCAACTTCGTATCGGCCTCATATCGTTCCCGTTGCAGTTCCACCGCCCGGCCCCAAACCACGGCGCCGCGCCCTGGCGCTGTGCCATGCTGGAAATCGGCCGCCGGCAGGGCGGACGAGCCGCGGCACAGCGGTCTGGCCGGGTCGGCAAGCAGGAGCGGCAAGCAGGAAAGGAACGGGCAATCAGGCAGCGTGGAGTTGAACAAGCAGCAGCAGGCAGGCGGATGCGTTCCCGCGTGCTGTTGCTGGTGCTGCCCGCAGCGCTTGTCCTGTCCGGTTGCATAGCCACTCCCCAGCCCGGCATCAGCAACTCCACCACGCCCTCGGTCCTGAACGGCGCGGCCTCTCCCGGCGCCCCGACCACCAGCGCGCCGCTGGAAACCACCCAGGCCTCCAACAAGGCCCCGGTGTACTGGATCGGCCGCAGCAACGAGAACATGTTCCTGTACCGCGAGTTCCGCGATGTTCCTGAGCAGGACAACCCCGTCACGCGGGCCCTGCGGGTCATGATGTCCCAGAAGCCGCTTGATCCTGACTTCTTCACCCCGTGGCAGAACCCGAAGAAACTGGCCAGCTCCATATCCGGGAAAAACGTGATCACGGTGGATGTCTCGACTGATGCCTTTAACTCCAACGTCGACGCGGCGATGGCCGAGCGGGCCATCCAGCAGCTCGTCTACACCGCGACGGCGGCCGGCGCCAGCGCGGGCCTGATCGACTCCGGCCAGCAGGTCCAGGTCGTCGTGCTCGTGGACGGGCACACCGACTACGTCGCTTTCAACCAGGTCCGGCTCGGCGCGCCGACGTCGCGCAGCGCAGGCCTGGTCGCCCCGGTGTGGATCATTGATCCCCAGGAGGGTACTTCGGTGGCGGACGGCGCCATCAAGGTCTCCGGCCGGAGCACCGTCCCGGGCGGCAAACTCCGCTGGGAAATCCTGCGCATCGACGGAAGCGTCAAGACCACGTACCTGAACGGCACCACGGCCGCCTCCGCGGAGGCCGGCCAGTCCGGCGCCTTCAGCCTGTCGGTGAATCTGGGCCCCGGAAACTACGAGGTCAGGGTTGCCCAGCTTGAGGACGGCAACCCCTCCGAGGACCGGTTCGTCGACACCCGCGGGTTCAGCGTCAAATAGCGTCTGCTGCTACCAGCGGTCCAGGATATCGCTCGCGAGCACGGTCGCCGCGGGACCGGCGGTGGAGGAGCGCAGCACGTGGTGCCCCAGCAGGGCGGTGACCGCGCCGGCAGCGCATAACCGTGTCACTTCCCGCGGGCTGATGCCGCCTTCCGGCCCCACAATCAGCAGCACCTCGAAGGCACCGTTCAGGTCTTCACCCAAGGGCCGGTCGTTGACGCCCTCCTGCCACGTCTCCAGCACCAGCCGCAGGGGACGCACCGCGTCCTCGTGCAGGATGACGGCGAGGTCCGCGGCCGCCACAGCCGCCTGCAGACCGGCGCCGTCGACGAGGGGGCGGACTTCCGGAATCCAGGCACGGCGCGCCTGCTTCGCGGCCGCCGTGACTACGGACTGCCACTTGGCGTGCGCCTTTGCCGCCCGCTCGGCTTTCCAGCGCACGATCGAGCGCTCGGCCTGCCACGGGATCACGGCGTCGATTCCCAGCTCGGTGGCGGTCTCGGCCGCGAGCTCGTCCCGGTCGCCCTTGGCGAGGGCCTGCACAAGGACCAGCCGGATGTCGGGCCGGGACTCGACCGCGAGTTCGGTGCATTCCACCGTCAGCTCACCGGGGGCGACGGCCGTGACCGTCCCCGTCAGGCGCCTGCCGGCGCCGTCGGCAATGTCTACCGTTTCCTCCACCGCGAGCCGCCGGACCGTGACCGCATGGCGGGCCTCGGCGCCGTCGAGGACGAAGGCGGAACCGGGGACCTGCCGGTCAAGGGTTCCCGGGGCAGTGAAGAAGACCGGGTTGCTCACCGCTACAGGTTACCGAGCCGGTCCCGGAGTTTGGCGAAGACGCCGCCGCCGGCGGCGAGCTTGCCTTCCGAGAACTGCTCGCCCCGGAGCTTGGCGAGCTGCCGGAGGAGGTCCTCCTGGGCGGCGTCGAGCCTGGCGGGGGTGTCAACCTGCAGGTGGACCTTGAGGTCCCCGCGGCCGTAGCCGCGCAGGTGGGTGACGCCGAGGCCGCGCAGGGTGATGACCTCGCCGGACTGGGTGCCGGCCTTGACATCGATCTCCTGCTGGCCGTCAAAAGTGTCCAGCCTGAGCTCGGTGCCGAGAGCGGCAGCCGTCATGGGAATGCTGAGGCTCGCGTGCAGGTCGTCGCCGTCGCGGACGTAGGTGGCGTCGTTGTTGACGCGGATCTCCACGTAGAGGTCGCCGGAGGGCCCGCCGGCTGGCCCGGCCTCGCCCTGTGCGGACAGCTGGATGCGGGTGCCGGTGGCAACGCCGGCGGGGACCTTGACCGTGAGGGAACGGCGGCTGCGGATGCGGCCCTGCCCGTTGCACTCGTTGCAGGGATCCTTGATGACGGTGCCGAAGCCTCCACAGCTGCCGCAGGGGGCCGCGGTCATGACCTGGCCGAGGATGGAGCGCACGGCGCGCTGGACCTGGCCGCTGCCGCCGCAGATGTCGCAGCGCTCCGGGTGGCTGCCTTCGCGGCAGCAGGAGCCTTCACAGGTGGGGCAGGTGACGGCCGTGTCGACTTCAAGCTTCCTGTTGACGCCGAACACCGCGTCGCGGAGCTCGATCCGGACGCTGATCAGGGCGTCCTGGCCGCGGCGGATCCGGGACGCCGGGCCGGCCTGGCCGCCGGCACCGAAGAAGGTGTCGAAGATGTCCTGGAAAGCGAACCCCTGGCCCGAGTAGCTGCCGCCGCCGAAGCCGTTGTCGGTGCCGTTCTCGTTGCCCGTGGTGTCATAGATCCGGCGTTTCTGCGGATCGGAGAGCACCTCGTAGGCATGGGTGACTGCCTTGAAACGGTCCGAGGCGTCCTCCCCCGGGTTCACATCCGGGTGGAGGTTCCGTGCCAGCTTGCGGTAAGCCTTCTTGATCTCTTCCCCCGTTGCTTCGCGGGAGACTCCAAGAACGTCGTAATGGCTGCTCAAAGTTCGTATCTCTTCCTGGTTGTACTTACCTGTTAGGGGCAAGAAGTCTGGTATCGGCCCGTCAGGGACCGAGAATCCTTGAAAGGTAGCGGGCCACCGCGCGGACGGCGGCCATGGTGGTGGGATAGTCCATCCGGGTGGGGCCCAGCACACCGACCTTGGCGGTGGCATCAGGGCCGTAGCCCGTCGCGACCACCGATGCCTCCGCGAGACCGACATACGGGTTCTCCCGGCCGATGCTCACTGTCACGCCGCGCGGGTCCTCCGCCATATCGCTGAGCAGGCGGAGCATGACAACCTGCTCCTCGAGGGCCTCCAGCACGGGACCGATGCTCAGTGGGAAGTCCACGTTGGACCTGGCCAGATTGGCCGTCCCGGCCATGACCATACGCTCTTCGCGGCTGCTGACGGCCAGGGCTTCCAGCCCGCGGGCCAGCGCCCGGGCCGCGCTGCGCCGTACGGGCGGGCAACCGGCGATGACGGAGTCCAGCGACTGCGGGAGCAGGTTCAACGGGGTACCGGAGAGGCTGCCCAGGAACCGGGTCCGCAGCTCCGCGAGGGCCTCGTCCGGAAGGTCCTGCCCGACGTCGATCACGCGCTGCTCCACCTTTCCGGTGTCAGCGATCAGGACCGCCAGCACCTTCCGTGGGGCGAGCAGGACGAATTCGATGTGCCGGATCCTGGCCCGGCTGAGGTGCGGGTACTGCACGACGGCGACCTGGTTGGTCAGCTGGGCGAGGAGCCGCACGGTCCGGTCCAGGACGTCGTCGAGGTCCTCGGATCCTTCCAGCAGCGCCTGGATGGCCCGACGTTCGGCCGGGGAGAGCGGCTTGACGGCCGAAATCTGGTCCACGAAGAGCCGGTAGCCCTTGTCCGTGGGGATCCGTCCTGCGCTCGTGTGCGGGGCCGTGATGAGGCCCTCGTCCTCCAGTGCCGCCATGTCGTTGCGGATGGTGGCGCTGGACACACCCAGGTGGTGCCTTTCCACGAGCGCCTTGGATCCGACGGGTTCACGCGAATGGACGTAGTCCTCGACGATGGCGCGCAGCACTTCGAGTTTGCGCGGTTCACTCACACTGCACCTCCATTCGACGGTCCTGCGTTCACTGCCAGCCGGGGCAACCGGCCGGCACTCCGTACTCCGGGCCGGCCCGGGCCGGCCCGGGGTTAGCACTCGACATGCCTTAGTGCTAACCAGTCTAATATGAGTCGCCGCGTTGTTAGCATTGGATTCGCTCCTGGCGTTGTTCCCGGGGCTCGTGTTTTCGGGCACAGTCCGCCGTATCATTCCGAGCGCAAGGCAGTGTGTAGCAGATGTCGTACCAGAACTGGGGCCCCCAGGACCTGTCCGCCCCCGCCAAAACGGAACTGCCCGAGGTGCCGGTGGAGCGCGGCATGGTACTCGAGGACGTGCAGTCCGGCTGGGTCGGCGCCGTCACGCGCATGGAGAAGTCCGGCGGAATGTTTGTTGTGGCGCTTGAGGACCGGCGGGGCAGGTCACGGTCCTTCCGGCTCGGCTTCGGATTCCTGCTGGAAGGCCAACCGATCCGGCTGATGCCGCCGGTGCCGCGGCCCGCCGAGGCACCGGCGGGGGGCGCGCGCACGGCGTCCGGTTCGGTCCGGGTGGCGGGCCAGCGGGCCCAGGTCGCCAAGGCCAGCCGTATCTGGGTGGAAGGCAAGCATGACGCCGAACTCGTCGAAAAGGTCTGGGGCGACGATCTCCGGGTGGAGGGCATCGTCGTCGAGCCGCTGCACGGAATTGACGACCTCGCGGGCGCCGTGGCGGCCTTCCGGCCTGGCCCGGGCCGCCGTCTCGGGGTGCTCGTGGACCACCTCGTGCCTGATTCCAAGGAATCACGGATTGCCGGTGCCGTCATGGCCTCGCCCGGGGCAAAGGGCAATGTCCTGATCGTCGGCCACCCCTATGTGGACGTCTGGCAGGCTATCCGGCCCGCCGTCCTGGGCATCGGGCAGTGGCCCGTGATCCCGCGCGGCGTTGACTGGAAGACCGGCATCCTGAGGGCGTTCGGCTGGCCGCACAGCACCCCGGAGGATATCGGCCTGGGCTGGCAGAAGCTCCTCGGCGCTGTCCGCAGCTACGCCGATCTGGAGCCGTCCCTGCTGGGCCGGGTCGAAGAGGTCATCGACTTCCTCACCGTGCCCTGATGTTTCTGCACCCGCGATCACTGCCGGGCATCACCGTCCGCGGGCCCTGATCTTCGTTTAGCCGTCCGAGCAAGTATTCTTGGAACGGCGGCTGCGCTTCCGGCGCGGCCCTCGCACTTCCAGGCTCCAAGGCATCACCGCAATCCGAAGGAAAAAACCGTGGCAGATAACGCACGCGAACAGCCGGGCAACCAGGCCGGCCATGGCCAACCCCCGTACCAAGGCGTTGCCGCAAATGCGCTGCCGCTGACGGCAAACGAGGACCGGCAGTGGGCCACCCTGGCGCACTTTGGCGGCATCTTAGGGTGCGTTCCGTCGTTGCTGGTCTACCTGATTTTCAAGGACCGCGGCCCGTTCACGGCACAGGAGTCCAAGGAAGCCCTCAACTTCACGCTGCCCCCCACGATTGCTGCCGTGCTGTGCAACCTGCTGGTTTTTGTCCCGGTGGTGGGCAACATCTTCGCCGTCCTGGCCACGGTCATCTGGATTGCCGTGACGTGCTTCTCGGTCGCGGCCGGCATCCACGTCAACCGCGGCCAGCCGCACCGCTACGAATTCAACCTGCGCTGGATCAAGTAGGGCATCTGGCCTCGGCCTGTCTGGCCGGCCGGTGTCCGGCCTGTGGCCCGTGGGGCCGGAACGTGCCGTCGTCAGTCGGGCAGGATGCGGCGGACCACGGCGTCGGCGAGCAGCCGTCCCTTAAGGGTCAGCACCAGGCGGCCTTTGAAGGCCGCCGACGGATCCACGAGGCCGTCGGCAATGAGTCCGGCCACCGCGTGCCGCCCGGTGTCCCCCAGTCCGCCTAGGCTGGGGATCTCCAGGCCGGAGTTCAGCCGGGCTTCGAGCATAACGCGTTCCACGTTTCGGGTCTCGGAATCAAGCGTTTCCCGCCCTGCGGCGGGCGAGAGTCCGGAACCCAGCCGGTTCGCGTAGGCGGTGGGGTGCTTGACGTTCCACCAGCGGACGCCACCCACATGTGAGTGCGCCCCCGGACCAATCCCCCACCAGTCATCCCCGCGCCAGTAGGCGAGGTTGTGGCGGCAGGCCTGCTCCGGGGTGCGGGACCAGTTGCTGACCTCGTACCAGGCAAGCCCGGCCGCCGAAATGAGTGCATCGGCCAGTTCGTACTTCGCGGCGTGGTCATCGTCGTCGATACCCGGAACTTCGCCGCGGCGGATCTGGGCGGCGAGCTTGGTGCCGTCCTCGACGATCAGGGCGTAGGCGCTGATGTGGTCCGGGCCATAGGACAGTGCTGTTTCCAGCGAGTAGCGCCAGTCCTCCAGCGACTCCCCCGGCGTGCCGTAAATCAGGTCGAGGCTGACGGCGAGGCCGGCGTCGCGGGCCCACTGCACCACCTGGGGCACCCGGCTGGGGGTGTGGGTGCGGTCCAGGACCTTCAGGACGTGCGGGACCGCGGACTGCATGCCGAAGGAGACGCGGGTGAATCCGGCGTCGGCGAGCAGCTGCAGGGATTCGGGCGTAACGGAGTCCGGGTTTGCTTCCGTGCTGACCTCGGCTTCGGGCTCCAGGCCCCAGGCCGCGATCGCGGCGGTGAGGATGCGCGCCAGGTCCTCCGCCGGGAGCAGCGTGGGTGTCCCGCCGCCGAAGAAGACCGTGCTGAGCGGGCGTGCCGGCAGGCCGCTGTTCTTAAGCGCAGCGGCGGCGAAGTGGATCTCTGCGACGGCGGTGCCGGCGTAGGCGTCCTGGGAGGCCCCGCCGCCGAGCTCCGTGGCGGTGTAGGTGTTGAAGTCGCAGTAGCCGCAGCGGACGGCGCAGAACGGGATGTGGACGTACAGCCCGAAGGCGCGGTCCGCGGCACCGTCCAGCGCCTGGCCTGGCAGCAGCCCGTCCGGTGGTGCCGGGTCGCCCAGCGGGAGTGCGCTAGGCACGGGCCGGTCCCGCCAGCGTGGGGTCAGTCATCACGAGCACCGCTACTTCTTGGCCTTGTCCTTGGACTCGTCCGTGGTGAGCGCGGCGATGAAGGCTTCCTGCGGGACCTCGACACGGCCCACCATCTTCATGCGCTTCTTGCCTTCCTTTTGCTTCTCCAGCAGTTTGCGCTTCCTGGTGATGTCACCGCCGTAGCACTTGGCGAGGACGTCCTTGCGGATGGCGCGGATGCTTTCCCGGGCGATGATCCGGGAGCCGATGGCAGCCTGGATGGGCACCTCGAACTGCTGCCGCGGAATCAGTTCACGCAGCTTGCCCGTCATCATGACGCCGTAGGCGTAGGCCTTGTCACGGTGCGTGATGGCGGAGAAGGCATCCACCTGCTCGCCCTGGAGCATGATGTCCACCTTGACCAGGTCGGCCACCTGTTCGCCGTCGGCCTTCCAGTCCAGCGAACCATAGCCGCGGGTCTTGGACTTGAGGATGTCGAAGAAGTCGAAGACGATTTCGGCCAGCGGCAGGCGGTACCGGATTTCCACCCGGTCCTCGGAGAGGTAGTCCATGCCGCCCATCACGCCGCGCCGGCTCTGGCACAGCTCCATGATGGCGCCGACAAACTCATTCGGCGCAAGGATGGTGGCGGAAACCATCGGTTCGCGGACTTCGGCGATCTTGCCGCTGGGGTACTCGCTGGGGTTCGTGACGTGGATGACCTTCTTGTCTTCCAGCGTCACCTCGTATTCCACGTTGGGGGCAGTGGAGATCAGGTCCAGGTTGTATTCGCGTTCGAGCCGCTCGCGGGTGATTTCCAGGTGCAGCAGCCCCAGGAATCCCACCCGGAAACCGAAGCCCAGCGCCGCGGACGTCTCAGGCTCATAGACCAGCGCGGCATCGTTGAGCATCAGTTTCTCCAGTGCATCGCGGAGCACCGGATAGTCCGTGCCGTCCAGCGGATACAGGCCGGAGAAGACCATGGGCTTGGCGTCAGCATAGCCGGGGAGGGACTCGGTGGCAGGCTTGGCCAGGTTGGTGACGGTGTCGCCCACCTTGGACAGGCGGACGTCCTTGACGCCGGTGATGAGGTAGCCCACTTCGCCGACGCCGAGGCCCTTGGAGGGGGTGGGCTCCGGGGAGCTGACACCGATCTCGAGGAGTTCGTGCGTGGCACGGGTGGACATCATCTGGATGCGCTCACGGGGGTGCAGCATGCCGTCCACCACGCGGACGTAGGTGACCACACCGCGGTACGTGTCGTACACGGAGTCGAAGATCATGGCGCGGGCGGGGGCGTTGGGGTCGCCCACGGGGGCCGGCAGGTCACGGACAATTTTGTCCAGCAGGACTTCGACGCCCATGCCGGTCTTGCCGGAGACGCGGAGCACGTCGTCGGGGTCGCCGCCGATCAGGTTGGCGAGTTCCGCCGCGTACTTCTCGGGCTGGGCGGCCGGGAGGTCGATCTTGTTCAGGACCGGGATGATGGTGAGGTTGTTTTCCATCGCCAGGTAGAGGTTGGCCAGGGTCTGGGCCTCGATGCCCTGGGCCGCGTCCACCAGGAGCACTGCGCCTTCGCAGGCCGCAAGCGAGCGGGAGACCTCGTAGGTGAAGTCAACGTGCCCGGGGGTGTCGATCATGTTCAACGCATAACCGATGCCATCAAGTTCCCAGGGCATCCGGACTGCCTGGGACTTGATGGTGATGCCGCGTTCGCGCTCAATGTCCATGCGGTCCAGGTACTGGGCCTTCATGTCACGGGACTGGACGACACCGGTGTACTGAAGCATCCGGTCGGCCAATGTGGATTTGCCGTGGTCAATGTGCGCAATGATGCAGAAGTTCCGGATGATGGCCGGATCTGTTGCCGCGGGCACCGGGGCGGTGCGGGCCATGGGTGACACGCAGGGTCCTTACTGTTGGCATTTCCACGGCTTCGCGCGGATTAGTGTTTCGCCATCCAGCAACGTGCCGCATTTATCGTTCCTATAGTCTCCCACGTCCGGGCCGCCCGGAGCGCACTACGGCAGCCCCGCGGGGACAGCGTCAGCCACGCATCGGCCTGCCCGCCTGTGACAGCGTCCCGCGGGGGCTGCCGGTATGGTTTCCCCATGGCTTTGAACTTGCGCTCGATCGGCAACGCGTTCCGCACAACCCTGCGCTTCCTGGGCGGACTCCCGGGCGGCCCGGCACCCGGCAGCTCCGGTGGAACGGCGGCGAAGCCCGGGCCCGTGCCAAGGAGATCCGGCGCGAAGCCCCGCTCCGGCCGGCCGGCCGCACCGACGGCCGGACGGCCCGGCGCCGTCGTCGGGACGACCGGAAGCTACCCCGGAGACTTCCGCGGAACTGCGGCGGTCCTTTACGCGCCCTCCCCCAACGGGCGGCCCGAACCGGGCGAGGTTGTCTGGACCTGGGTGCCCTATGAAGAGGACTACTCCCGGGGCAAGGACCGCCCGGTGCTGCTGGTGGGCCACAGCGGCCGGTATCTGCTGGGCCTTATGCTCACGAGCCAGGACCACGACGGCGATGCGCGCCGGGCAGATGACTACGTCGACATCGGAACGGGCCCCTGGGACCGGCAGCTGCGTCCGAGCGAAGCGAAGCTGGATCGCGTCCTCCAGATCAACCCCAAGGATGTCCGGCGTGAAGGTGCCATCCTCGACGCCGGCCGCTTCCGTCCCGTCGCGGCTGCTCTTCGGTCCCGGCACGGGTGGTCGTAGCAGCGGGCAGCGGCACAGGTCCCGGCACGCCGGGACGGCAGCAGATGCCCGGAAAATCGTCACGGCGCCGGCGTCTCTGCTATTATTGACAGCTGTGTGTCCGTGCAGGTCGACGGCCACATATGGTTGGTCGCCATAGGTATCCCCACGCCGCTCAGTCAATGGCCAATCTGAAAGCCCTCTAGACCATTTTCCGCATTGAAAAAAGAGAGTTCACACGTGGCTAATATTAAGTCCCAGAAGAAGCGCATCCTCACCAACGAGAAGGCTCGCCTGCGCAACAACGCAGCCAAGTCCGAGCTGAAGACGGCCATCCGCGCCGTCAACACCGCCGTTGAGTCTGCCGACAAGGATGCTGCCACTGCTGCACTGGTTTCTGCCGGCCGCAAGCTGGACAAGGCTGTCAGCAAGGGTGTTCTTCACAAGAACAACGCAGCAAACCGCAAGTCCGCGATCTCCAAAAAGGTCAACGCGCTCTAAAGGTTTCCAGTTCACCTGAACTGATGATTGTGGCCGGCACCCAGGGTGCCGGCCACTTCCAGTTAAGCCGTCAGGGCGGCGCCTGCCCTTCGAGAGTCCGGCCTGTGGCTTGAACTGCGGGCTGGCTCGTGGTGGATGCCCCGCTCAGCGGCGGACAGACGTCGCAATCACCGTCACTGCGTGTTCGACGGCGTAGACCGGATCCCGGGAGAGGCCCTTGACCTGCGCGTCGGCCTCGGCGGTCACCTGGATGGAGCGGATGAGTCCCTCGGGGGTCCAGCGCCGTACCTCACGTTGCGCCTGCTCCACGAGCCACGGCTGCATGCCCAGCTGCTTGGCGATCTGGGCGGAGGAGCCCTGCGCCCCGGCAACCTTCGCCAGGGAGCGCAGCTTTGATGCCAGCGCGGCTACCAGCGGGACGGGATCAGCGCCGGTGGCAAGGGCGTGCCGGAGGGTGGAGAGCGCAAGAGGAGCGTTGCCGGCCATCGCGGCGTCCGCAACCTTGAAGGCGGTGGCTTCCACACGCCCGCCGTAGTAACGGTCCACCATTGCGGCATCGACTCCGGTCGCGGCATCGGAGATCAGCTGGCTGCAGGCGGCGGCAAGCTCCGCCAGGTGGGCGCCGACGGCGTTGACCAGGGCGTGCACGGCGTCGGGATCGATGCGGCGGGAGGCGGCCTTGAACTCGGACGTGACGAACGCGATCTTGTCGGCGTCCTTCTTCAGTGGCTGGCAGTCCACCACCGGCCAGCCCCCGGCCTTAATCGCATCCAGCAGTTTTTTGCCGCGCACGCCGCCGCTGTGGCGGAGCACCAGGACGGCGTCCGGCTCGGGCTGTCCGAGATACTTCAGGCCGTCGGTCAGGAAGGCTTCGTTCATCGACTCGAGCCCCTCGACCTCGATGAGCTTCTGCTCGCCAAAGAGCGACGGACTGACATTCATGGCCAGCGAACCCGGCTCGTAGCTGCCGGCGTTGAGCCGGGTGACCTCGACATCGGGCGCTGCCGCGCGGACCTGCGAACGGATGCGGTCCATGGCGCGGGAACCGAGGTAGTCCTCGGGTCCGCCAACCAGCACCACCGCCGCCGGTGTCACCTCACGCCAGGTGGCGGTCGTCGACGCCGAAGTCCTGGTCCGTTGGGTCTGGGCAGCAGCCACTCTTGTTTCCTCCCGGAAGTTCTTTTGCAGACTCTAAGCGTGCCACGGCCTGGGCGGTCCACCAAGCCGCGTCGGCGGCGTCCCTGCCCGTCGTGCCGGCGGGCGCCGGGGGGAAGCATTTGCTCGAGCCAGGCGACGGTAGTCGTATGCGCACCCACCGCCAGGCCTACCGCCGCGGCCGGGTGGAACACCAGCCACGCAGCGGCCAGCACAACGCCGGAGAGCAGTGTCATGGTGGCGGCACCAAAGCCGCCCTCCGGCCAGGGAAGGACGGCGCCGGGGAGCGCCGCGAAGAACCGGGCGACCCCGCCCACACCACCGGCGAAGACCGCCGCAATGCCCAACGGGACTTCCGCGACCGCCGGTGCCAGCGCCACGAGCGGTACGGCGGCGGTGCCCAGCAGCGTCACCGGGGCGACGAGGGCGGCGGCCACCACGTTGGCGGGCAGCGCGTAGCTGGAAAACTGTGGCTGCAGCAGCACGATCACCGGACCGCAGAAGGCCTGCGCCGCCAGCGGGACCGCCAGTCCCGCCGCCGCCCAGCGCGGCACTGCGGCCGGGAACCACGTCATGATTGGCCTGCCTGACACCACGATGCCCAGGGTGGCCAGCACGGAGAGCAGGAATCCGAAACTCGTGGACAGCGCCGGCTCGGCCAACAGCAGCCCGATCACCGCAAGGCACAGGAAACTGAGTCCGCGTCCGGTCCGTCCGCCGGCCAGTGCCATGAGTCCGACCGCGCCCATCACCGCCGCCCGCAGGACGCTCGCGTCCGGACCCACCATCAGGACGAACATTCCCAGCCCCGCGAGGCACACGGCGGCGGCAGCGGCTCGATTTAGCCGAAGGCTGCGGGCGGCGAACAGCAGCGTACCGAGGATCAGGCTGCAGTTCGCCCCGCTGACCGCTGTCAGGTGGGTCATTCCGACCGTCTTCATGGCGGTATCCAGCTGCGGATCCAGCGCGCTGGTATCCCCGGTCACCATTCCCGGCAGGAGGCCGCGGGCATCGCCGTCGAGCCGGCCGGCGGCAGCCGTGAAGCCGGTCCGGAGTTCGCCGGGACCCCGCTGCCAGGGGCCAGGCGCCCGTTGTGTCCGCGGCACAGAGCTCGCCGACAGAATGGCGGCTTCGGCCTGTCCGGGCTCGGAGGGCTTGAGCTTGCCTGTCGTCCGGATCCGCTGGCCCGGTGTGGTGTGCCCCCAGACGGCGCCGCCCATCACCAGCAGCCTTACCTGGGCGAGGACCCGGCGGCCACGGAAATCCAGCGTCAGCAGCGTGGCCGGCACCGCCCACCGGTCGGCGAGCCCGGAGCTTCCCGGTGCCCTAAGCCGCCGCGGTGCACTCACTACCTCCAGTTCAGCCACGACGGCGGCCTGCGCGGCGACGGCCTCGGCGACAGCACCGTCATGGCGCTGGGACGAGCCGACGGCCCCGTGCGCGCCCGCGGCGGCGGAGAGCAGCAGCGCCACGGCAAGCGTCGCAAGCGAACTTCGCCGTGCCGGTCGGCCCGGCCCGCACGCCGTTGCCCTAGCCGCGGCCGTTGCCCTGGCCCTGGCGGACACCCTGAGCAGGAGCAGGGCCGAGCCCGCCAGGAGGAAGAGGCACAGGCCCGCCAAAGCGGCGGGTTCCAGCCAGCTTCCGGCGACGGCTGTCCCCCAGACCAGCAAAGCGGAGGGTACCAACCGAACGTCGGTCCGGCGACGGGTGGCCTCCCGTGCCGGGGTGGGGAGGGCGGGGAACATGATTTCCTCGAGCCGTTCCCTGAGCCGCCCAGCTAGGCCGGGTGCGGGGTGACTATGCCTGCCTGCGGCGGTGCTGGCAGCCAGGGATACGTCGCGGGCCGCAGCGGCGGGACCGCTGGCCAACGGCTGACGCGTGACCGCGGCGTCAACGTACCGCTGCCAGGGACTGCGCTTTTTCGTCATGGCTGGGTCATCTCCACGGCTTCCGCTCAGACCCGGACCAGCGGTAGCAGCGCTGCCAGCAGTTTCGGGCCCACCCCGTCCACGGCATCAAGCTCCTCGACTGTCTGGAACTTGCCGTGTTGACTGCGCCAGTCCACGATGCGCTGGGCAAGCACGGGTCCGACGCGCGGGAGGGTGCCCAACTCCTCGACACCGGCAGTGTTGAGGTTAACCTTCCCACCGCCCGAACCATTGCTGCCGGTACTGCCGGTGCCGGTGCTGGTTCCGGATTCTCCCGCTTCGGCGGCGACCGGGGCAGGCTCCGCGGTGCCCGCTCCGCCCTGCTCCGGAACGAGGATCCTCTGGCCGTCCTCAAGCACAGCTGCGAGGTTGAGCCGGCCCGGATCCGCCGACGCCGTACTCCCGCCCGCGGCGGCTATGGCCTCGTGGAGCCGGCTTCCCTCCGGCAACTCCAACACGCCCGGTTTCGCCACGGCTCCGGCCATGTGGACGAAGATGCTCGCCGGCTTCGTCTCTGTGGCGGCTCCCGTGGGTGCGGACAGGGCGTCAGCGTCAGGTCCGGGCTGTTGGATGCCCGCCGCGGAGACGTCGCTCAGCGGCACCACCTCGGGCGCTCCTGTGGCCACACGCCACCAGAACCAGCCGCCCAGCACCGCCGCTGCGACCCCCAGCAGGACCGCAGCACCCAGTCCGGCCCGACGCCGCAGCCTCGCCGCCACGGGCCGCCGCCCGCTTCCCGCGGATTCAGGGACGCCGGCCGCTGTCAGCCCCAGCAGCCCGGCCGTGTGCCCGGAGCTGTCCCCCACTCCGAGCGTCGCGGACAGGCGGTGCCGGGCAGCCCTGAGCCCCTCGGCGGTTTCCGCCCCCGGAGTCCGGTGTGACACGTTCCGGCATGACATGGGAACTACGGTAGGAAGTCACGGGACGGATGCACATCCCGCACCGGGACTATGTGGAAAAGGGCTAGTCCGAAAGAGCCGGGGAAGAAAGTTCCGGAGATGCAGGGGTGCTGCTCTCCCCCACGATCACTGCCAGCACGCCGAGTCCGGCGTGGGCGGCCAGCACAGCCGGGAGGGCACTGATTTGAGCCGCCGGGCACCCGGGCAGCAGAACCGCCAGGCGTGCGGCAAGCTGCCCGGCCTCGGCCTGGTTGCCGAAATGATGAACGGCCAGCCGTGCCTGTCCGTTCGGGCGCGCGGCGGCATCGGCGGCGACGATCTCCTCCAGCCGGGTGATGGCCTTCGCAGCGGACCGGACCTTCTCCAGCGGAATGATTTTGCCGTCCTCGACCGCCAGTATGGGTTTGATCGAGAACATGGTGCCCCAGAGTGACGCCGCCGCACCGATCCGACCGCCGCGGCGCAGCTGTTCGAGGCTCGGAACGTAGAAGTAGACCCTGGTGCGGGCCAGCCGTGCCTCGGCGAAATCCCGCACATCCACGGCGTTCCTGCCGTCGGCGGCAGCGACAACGGCGCTCTGGACACCCATCCCTTGCGCCATCCCGACGGTCCGTGAATCCAGGACCTCCACCGGAATGCCAACACGGGCGGCCGCGAGCCGGGCCGAATCCACAGTCCCGGAGAGTTCGCCGGAAATATGGACGGACACCACGGACTCGAAGCCGCGTTGGTGTGCGGCGAGGTACGCCTGTTCGAACTGTCCGGGTGAGGGGCGTGAGGTCTTGACGGGTGTACCGCTGGCAAGGGCCACGGCAATCGTGTCGGTGATGTCGTCTTCGCCCTCGCCGTAAATTTCCGCGCCCACCATCACGGGCATGGGCACCACGGTCAGCAGGCCGTTTGCGGTGAAGGCCCGCACCCAGTCGGCCGGCAGCGCCGCCGCGGAGTCCGTGACCACAGCGGTCCGGACGACGGCGGCGGGGGCTGCCTCGGGGACGGCCCCGGGCCTGGTGGTCTGCCGGAGCCGGATAAGGCGCTCCCTCAGCCACGGCCATCCTGCTGGCTCGCGGTCTGGCACGGGAACCTCCTGCTGTCCTAATCTGGCGGCTGGTACTTCAAAGTCGGCCGGCCGCCGGCTTTCACCGGCGGCCGGTCTTTGGGTTGCCCTGCCCGGCTACGCCGGGACGATGTTGACCAGTTTAGGCGCCCGCACGATCACCGTGCGGATACCCCTGCCATCAAGGGCGCGCTGGACGTTTTCCGAGGCGAGCGCCAGTTCGCGCAGCCCGTCCTCGGTGATGTCCGGTGGCACCTCCAGGCGGTCCCGCACCTTGCCCTGCACCTGGACGACGGCCGTGACCGTGTCCTGCACAAGGAGGGCTTTGTCGTGCGCGGGCCAGCCGGCGTTTGCCACGGAGGCGGGGTGCCCCAGCACGTTCCACAGGTCCTCGGCCGTATAGGGCGCGAAGAGGCTCAGGATCACCGCGACGGCCTCCACGGCCTCACGTACGGCCGGGTCTGCCCCGCCCGCACCGCTGACTGCGTCAATAGTTTTACGCGTCGCGTTGACCAGCTCCATCAGCTTTGCCACAACAACGTTGAACTTGTTGTGGTCCAGCAGGGCTTCGGCATCGGCGATGGTGCGGTGGGTGACGGTGCGCAGGGCACGGTCACCGGTGGCGAAGTCGACGCCGGGTGCGCTCGCCACGTCCTGACCCAGGCGCCAGGCCCGGGCCAGGAACTTCGCGGAGCCCGACGGCGAAACGTCCGCCCAGTCGACGTCGTCCTCCGGCGGGGACGCGAAGATCATGGTGAGGCGGACGGCGTCGACGCCGAATTTGTCCAGCTGCTCGCTCAGGTCCACGCCGTTGCCCAGCGACTTGCTCATGGCCTTGCCGCCGTTGAGGACCTGGCCCTGGTTGAGCAGGGCGCTGAAAGGTTCGTTGGCGTCGATCATGCCGAGGTCGTGGATGACCTTGGTGAAGAACCGCGCGTACAGCAGGTGCAGGATGGCGTGCTCCACACCGCCCACGTACTGGCCGACCGGCATCCAATCGTTGATCTTGGCCGGATCGAACGGGCCGCCGGTGTACTCCGGGGAAACAAACCGCAGGAAGTACCAGGACGAATCCACGAAGGTGTCCATGGTGTCCGTGTCCCGTTTGGCCGGGCCGTGGCAGTCGGGGCACTCGACGTTGACCCAGCTTTCGACGGCGGCCAGCGGTGACGTGCCCTTCGGGGACAGGTCCTCGCCGCGAAGGTCCGCCGGCAGCGTGACGGGCAGCTGATCGTCCGGGACCGGCACTTCGCCACAGGACGGGCAGTGGATGATCGGGATCGGGGTGCCCCAGAAGCGCTGCCGGCTGAGCAGCCAGTCGCGCAGGCGGAAGTTGACGAATTTCTCGCCTGTTCCCTGCCCCAGCAGGATCTCGATGGCGGCCGGGATGGCTTCTGCCTTGGGCAGTCCGTCCAGGGCGCCGGAGTTGATCAGTGTTCCCTCGCCGGTGGTCGCGGTGCCGGTCACGGCCGGATCTTCCTCACCGGTGTCCAGGACCGCCCGGACCGGCAGCCCGAAGGTGCGGGCGAAGTCGAGGTCACGCTGGTCATGGGCCGGGACAGCCATGATGGCGCCGGTACCATAGTCGGCCAGTACATAGTCGGCCGCCCAGACGGCCAGCTTTTCGCCGTTCAACGGGTTGATCGCGTAGCGGCCGGTGAAGACACCGGTTTTCTCCCGTTCGGTGGACTGGCGTTCGATTTCCGAAAGCGCCTTGACCTGCTCGCGGTAGGCGTCCAGGGCGGCGGCGTGTTCGCCGGTGACCAGCTCGACGGCGATCGGCGCATCCGCGGCGACGACGAAGAATGTGGCGCCGTACAGGGTGTCCGGGCGGGTGGTGAAGACCGTGACGTCCCTGGCGGGCTTACTGCCGTCGGCCTCGATCACGAAGGTGACGTGGGCGCCTTCGGAACGGCCGATCCAGTTCTTCTGCATGGCCAGGACACGTTCGGGCCAGTGGCCGCGCAGCTCGTCCATGTCATCGAGCAGCCGGTCGGCGTAGTCGGTGATTTTGAAGTACCACTGGTTCAGGGACTTCTTGGTGACGGGGGTGCCGCAGCGCTCACAGGCACCGTTAACCACCTGTTCGTTGGCTAGGACGGTCTGGTCCTTGGGGCACCAGTTGACCGGCGAGTTCTTGCGATAGGCCAGGCCGCGCTCATGGAAGCGCGTGAACAGCCACTGGGTCCAGCGGTAGTACTCCGGGTCGGAGGTGTGGATGCGGCGGGACCAATCGACGGAGACGGCGTACCGTTTGAACGACGCCGCCTGGGTGTCGATGTTGGCGTAGGTCCACTCGCTGGGATGGGCGTTGCGCTTGATCGCCGCGTTCTCCGCCGGCAGCCCGAAGGAGTCCCAGCCGATCGGGTGCAGCACATCGAAGCCCTGCTGGCGCAGGTACCGCGCGACGACGTCGCCCATCGCGAACGCTTCGGCGTGCCCCATGTGGAGGTCGCCGGACGGGTACGGGAACATGTCCAGCACGTAGCGGCGTTCCCTGGAGCCGTCGTCGACGGGCGTGAAGACCTTGAGGTCCTCCCAGACCTGCGGCCACTTGGCTTCCATCGCCGCAAAGCTGTAGGCACCCTCTTCGGGGCCCGCCGTCGCGACGGCGGGTGTTCCGGTCTCTGTCTCCGGCTGAACGCTCACTGCTGGCCTCTTCTGTTCTTTAAAGCTTCACGTAGTTCAAAACGTCACGGTCAGGCTCTATCTTCTGGCAAGGCTGCTGTTCCGGCCCGGCCCTGGTCCCCTGCTGCCCGGCCGGAAAGGGCCCGGACACACAAAAGCCCCTCGACATGGAGGGGCTGCCGCTCGGCACTCCGAGTTCTCGTCGGGATACCGGGCGGCTAGCTAAACAGGAGGATCGCACGCATACGACTACTTTAGCGCTTCCGGCTGGTTCCCGGGGAAACGGGAGCGGTGTCGCAGCAAAGCGGCTGAGGCAGCGGTTGGCGCCGGGCTGGCCGGCGGAGGAATTTCCGGGACGTCCATGAATTCAAATTGTTACAAATTCATCACTTGTAAGCCTGCTGTACTTACAGCACCATCTGCTAATGCAGACTTGCGTAAACACAATTCGGAAGCAAGTACTCGTGTGGCCACATCAAGTAGTCCCTGTATCCATCCCAAGTGACGATTATGCCCTTTCCAGGTAGTTTCTTTTCGCTTACTTAATTTACGCGAACCCGGCGGGAGGACTCCGCCGGAATTGGCAGTCTTCCCCTATTTTCTGCGCCTTGCCAAACGGATCGAATAGGAACACTATTCTCTCAAGATCGCGTGGGGGGATCCTGTGGGGGGATTCGCATAGGTCTCGGGTTGAGGAGCCTGATATGTATCTCTTGCGTATTTCTGCCCTGCATCAATTGAACAATCTGCCCGTGCGGCGCTGCGCCGCATGCAGCCGCCAGGAAATGGTCTAGCCATGTTTGGCTGGGTTACCCGCTTCAGTCTGCAGTTCCGAATCCTGGTTCTCGCCCTAGCGGCGGGCCTCATCGCCTTCGGCGTTGTGAACGTCCCTCACATCGCCGTGGATACGATGCCCGAGTTCGCGCCGGCACACGTTGAGATCCAGACAGAGGCCCTGGGCCTTTCCGCTGTTGAAGTAGAACAGCTCATCACGTCCCCGATGGAAGCCGACCTCCTCAACGGGGTGGCCTGGCTCGACGAGATCCGTTCCAAGTCCGTACCGGGGCTGTCGTCAATCGAGCTAATCTTCGAACCTGGCACCGACCTGCTTCGCGCCCGCCAGCTGGTCGCGGAACGCATGACCCAGGCGCACGCCCTGCCAAACGTTTCGGCACCGCCCCTGATCATGCAGCCGCTCTCCTCCACCAGCCGTGTGCTGATGGTCAAAATGAACTCCAAGCAGCTCTCCGGGATCGAGATGTCGGTCCTGGCCCGGTGGAAGATCAAGCCGCGGCTGATCGGCATTCCAGGTGTGGCCAACGTTTCCATCTGGGGGCAGCGCGAACAGCAACTCCAGGTCGAGGTCACCCCGACCCAGCTGCGTGACAAAGGCATCACCCTTGAACAGGTCATCAAGACCGCCGGCAACGCCGTTTGGGTATCCCCCCTGAGCTTCCTTGAAGCGTCGACACCGGGCACCGGCGGTTTCGTGGAGTCACCGAGCCAACGCCTCGGTATCCAGCATGTCCTGCCGATCCGCACCCCTGCCGACCTCTCCAAGGTCAGCGTTGAGGAATCGAACCCGACGATGCTTCTGGGCGATATTGCCCAGGTCAAGGAGGATCACCAGCCCCTGATCGGCGACGCCGTCGTCGGGCAGGACGCCGGTCTGTTGCTGGTCGTCGAGAAGTTCCCGGGAACCAGCGCCCTGCAGGTCACCGAGAATATCGAGGCGGCTCTGAAGGACATGGAATCCGGTCTGACCGGCATCACGATGGACACCACCGTTTTCCGCCCTGCAACGTCCGTCCAGGAATCAGTTAATGGCCTCGGCTTGGCGCTGTTGATCAGCCTTTTGATCGCCGTGGGACTCTTCTGGCTGCTGTTCCGCTCCTGGCGGGTCGCGGTCATTGCCCTCGTGGCGATCTCGACGACTGTCCTGGCGGCGGCTGTGGTTCTTTACTCGCAAAACGCTACGCTTAACGTCACCGTTCTGGTCGGCGTGCTCCTCGGCATCTCTGTGATTGTGGGAGACATCGTGGAGGACGTCCAGGCACAGCGACGCCGGCCTCTGGTGACCACGGCCACTGAAACCGATGCAACGCTGCGGTCACGCATCGTCCACATCGTCCGGGGTGTCCGCACACCACTGTTCCATGCCTCCCTCATCATGGTGATCGCACTCATTCCGACGCTGTTCGTCACCGGGATCGGCGGCTCCTTCTTCCAGCCGCTGTTCTGGTCCCTGGTGCTGGCCCTTGCGGCCGGATTGCTCGTCGGTATTTCCCTCACCCCGGTACTGGCACAGATGCTCCTGCCGCGGGAGACGGCTCCGCGGCAGGAATTCGCTGCCGCCGGACGCGCCAGGACCTACTATGATCGCGCCCTCAACGGTGCCCGCTCACGCCGCACCCTTGGCCTTGTCGCCGTTGCTGTCATCGGGGTCCTTGGCCTTGCCGCCGGATCCCAGCTGCTCGGCAACCGGCCGGTCGTTCCCACCCTGCCGGACAGGACGCTGCTGGTTCAGTGGGACACCATGGCCGGCACCTCCAATGATGAAGTCCGCCGGGTTGCTTCCAAGGCCTCCGACGAACTCCGGGCCCTGCCCGGTGTATCCGGAGTCGGCGGGCACATCGGCCGCGCCATCTCCTCGGATCAGGTTGTCGGAAACAGCTCAGCCGAACTCTGGGTGTCCATCGCGCCGAACGCGAATTTCGGCGAGACGGAGCAGGCGGTACGGGACGTGGTCCAGGGCTACCCGGGCATCGCGAACAACGTCCTGAACTACACGCAGCAGAAAATCGGCGATATGCGCAGCAGCATGGAACCGGGCTTCGCAGTCCGGGTCTACGGCACCGAGTTGCCCATCCTGCGCGAAAAGGCTGAAGAGGTCCGCAAGGCGCTGGAGAGCATCAGCGGGGTAAAGAACCCGAAAATCAACGCCACTACCAAGTCCCCCATCGTGGAGGTCGAAGTCAACCTTGAGGCCGCCCAGAAGGTCGGCATCAAACCCGGTGACGCCAGGCGCGCCGCGGCGGCACTCATGCAGGGAATCGTCGTCGGCAACCTCTTTGAGCAACAAAAGGTATTCGAAGTCGTTGTTCGCGGCGCGGTGGACGTCAGGGATGACCTGACCAGCATTCGTGAACTACTCCTCGACACCCCCAGCGGTGGCCACATCACGCTCGGCGAGATCGCCGCGGTCCGGATGGTCCCCAACGAAGTTGTCATCCTGCACGATGACACCTCGCGGCGGATCGACGTCGTAGCAGATGTCAGCGGACGCCCGCTGGCGGATGTACAACGTGACATTGAGGCCGCAGTCAAGCAGATTCAGTTCCCGCTTGAATACCACGCGGAGATTCCGGCGAAGTACAGCGAACTGCAGGCGGCCGACACTGTGGTGCTCTGGCTTGGAGCGGCCGCACTGCTGGGCGTACTGCTTCTGCTCCAGACTGCAGTGCGGAGCTGGAAGCTGGCTCTCGCCGTCTTCCTGGCAATGCCCGCGGCGCTGGCCGGCGCGGCGGTGGCTGCCTGGATTGGAGCTGCGTCACTCTCCTGGCTCTCGCTGACCGCCTTTGCAGTGGTGCTGGCCATCGCGGCCCGCAACGCCGCCCTCCTGTCCGCTCGAGTCGATGAGCTGTGGCGGGCCATGCCGCAGACGTCCCACGGGAAGATCGTTGTGATGGCGGCCCGGGACCGGATGTCCCCGGTCCTGAAGTCGGCCCTGATCACGGTACTGGTCCTGATACCACCCGCGGTGTTGGGCGGTACCGTCGGCCAGGCCATCATCGCCCCGATGTTGCTGATTGTCGCCGGAGGCATTGTGACCACAACCCTTGTGGCGCTCCTTGTGCTCCCTCTGCTGACGCTCTGGTTCGGTCCCCGGACCGCCCCGGAGGAGTGGTCAGAAGTCTACGAAGCGGAAGTCCCCGTTCAGCCCATGCAGGAAAAGGTGGAAGTAAAATGACCAGCCAAAAGCCCCTGCGGCGCCTGCCCCTCGCGGCCGCTGTCTGTGCAGCCCTTGTATTCTCCCTCCCCGCGTGCGCTCAGCCCTCGGTGACCCCTGCATCAGTTGCTGAGGCCCCTGCGAAAGTTGAGAAGAACGCTACGACCGGCATCGCGAAGCTCACCCTGACCCAGCGCGGTATCGATCGGATCGATCTCAAGACCGAGCCTGCTACGGCGGGCACCGGAACCGACGTACTGCTGCCGTACGGCGCCCTGATGTACGACGCCAACGGCAAGACCTGGGTCTACACCAACCCTGCCCCGCGCGTTTACGAGCGCCAGTCCGTCACCGTCACGAAAGTGGAAGCCGGCGTGGTCACGGCCAGCGCGGGTCCCTCCGTGGGGACTCAAGTGGTAACTGTAGGCGCACCTGAGCTGTTCGGCGCCGAGTTCAATACGGGCAAATGACATGCGCCGGATAGTCGCAGCCAGCCTGAGGTTCAGATCAATCATCATTGCGATGGCAGCGGCGCTGATGATCGTAGGCGGCGCTCAACTCAGCAGCGCCTCGGTGGATGTGTTCCCCGAGTTTGCGCCGCCGAAAGTCGAGGTCCAGACAGCCTGTCTGGGACTTACCGCTGCTGAGGTCGAAGAACTGGTGTCCGTTCCGATGGAGGAGGCGTTCAACGGGATCGACGGCCTCGACCACATGCGGTCCAAGTCGGTACCCCAGCTGTCATCTATTGTGCTGGAATTCAAGAACGACATGGATCTGCTCACCGCGAGACAATTGGTGTCCGAACGGATGGCCACGGTCATCCCCACACTGCCCACCTGGGCTGCGCCGCCACTAATGCTGCAGCCGCTGTCTTCGACAAGCCGCGTCATGAAGATCGGCCTGTCCTCGGACACGCGGTCCCTGATCGAGATGTCCATGATTTCCTACTGGAATATCAGGGCGCACCTCCTTAGGGTGCCAGGAGTGGCCAACGTGGCAATCTGGGGCGAACGCCTCCAGATGCTTCAGGTCCAGGTTGATCCCGCCAAGTTGGCGGCCAACCAGGTCACGCTGGAAACCGTGATGAGTTCCACCGCTGATGCCTTGGACGCGGGGCTGCTGCAATATTCCCCCGGTGCCCTGATCGGTACCGGCGGGGCGCTCGATACACCTAGCCAGAGCATGGGTATCCGCCACGTCCAGCCCATCACCTCTCCGGAGGAGCTGGCGAAGGTAGCGCTGGAGGATCGTGAGGGCCAGACCCCATTGCGCCTGTCCGATGTTGCCAACGTCGTGGAAGACCACCAGCAATTGATCGGCGATGCCGTCATCAACGGCGGTCCGGGACTTATGCTGATCGTTGAGAAGCTCCCGTGGGGCAATACGCTCGAAGTGACGCGTGGGGTGGAAGAAGCCCTGAAGCAGCTCGAGCCTGGCCTGACCGGGATCGCCGTGGACACCACTCTGTTCCGGCCGGCAACATTTATCGAGGAATCGCTTGGCAATCTGGGCGTGGCCCTCCTGCTGGGCTGCCTCCTGGTCATCCTGGTGTTGAGCGTCTTCCTCTTCCAGTGGCGCACTGCGCTGGTCAGCGTGACGGCCATCCCGTTGTCGCTGATGGCCGCTGCCCTTGTGTTGTACTGGACCGGAGGCACGATCAACACGATGGTACTTGCCGGGTTGGTGATTGCCGTCGGGGTGGTTGTCGACGATGCCATTATCGACGTCGAGAACATCGTCCGAAGACTACGCCAGCACCGCGCCAGCGGCGGGGTAGGAAGCACCGCCCGGGTGGTGGTTAACGCCTCGCTCGAGGTCCGCGGACCCATTGTGTACGCAACCCTGATCATCGTCGCCGCCACAGTGCCGATCTTCTTCCTGGACGGGCTGACGGGGGCGTTCTTCCGCCCGCTGGCCACCTCCTACACCCTCGCGGTGATGGCGTCCATGCTCGTTGCGCTCACCGTCACCCCTGCGATGGCGTACATCTTCCTCCGGAACGCCAAACTGGAGGACCGCGATCCACCCTTGGTCCGAGTACTTAAGCGCTGGTACAACGCGGCGCTGCGTCCGATTGTCCGCCGGCCGCTACCGGGTTACGTCGCTTTGGGAGCTCTTGGCTTGGTCGGCGTTGTGGCGGCCCCGCTCCTGGGCCAGTCACTGCTGCCCTCCTTCAAGGAGCGTGACTTCCTGATGCACTGGCTCACGCAGCCTGGCACGTCCAACTCCGAGGAAGTCCGCGTCAGCCAGTTGGCGTGCAATGAACTCATGACGATTCCGGGCGTGAACAACTGCGGGTCCCACATCGGACAGGCATTCAACGCCGATGAGGTGGTGGGCGTCTACTTCGGTGAGAACTGGATCAGCGTCGACCCTGCGGTCGACTACGACGAGACACTCGCGGCAGTCCAGGAGGTGGTCGACGGATACCCCGGAATCGTGAGGGATGTCCAGACGTACCTCAAGGAACGCATCCGCGAGGTTCTGACGGGCACTGGTTATGCCGTCGTCATCCGTATATACGGAGACGATCTTGCGACGCTGCACCAGCAGGCTGACAAGATCAAGACCATCCTGGCCGGTATTGACGGAGCCGTCGGTGCGAAGGTGGCTCTCCAGGCCAACATTCCGCAGATTAACGTGGAAGTGAATCTGGAGGCAGCCAACCGCTACGGCCTGAAGCCGGGCGATGTGCGTCGCGCCGCGGCCACCCTGGTCGCCGGTGAAGAAGTGGGCGACGTCTACCGAGACGGCAAGGCCTATGACGTCCAGGTGTGGAGCCTGCCGGCAATCCGGACGAGTGTCACGAGCATCGAAAACCTCCCGCTGGATACGCCGAGCGGGGTGAAGATCCGGATGGCTGACGTCGCCACGATCTCGGTCAAACCCACACCGAACGTGATTGAGCGTTCGGAGGGATCGCGGCGCATCGATGTCAGTGCCAACGTCAAGGAAGGGGATCTGGCGAAGGTTGTGGAGAAGTTGAAGTCCGATATGGAGTCGGTTGAGTTCCCGGTCGGCTACAGTGCCTCCATCCTGGGCGAATACGCAGAACGGCAGGCCGCCTCACAACGGCTGCTGCTCTACTCGACGGGCGCGCTCTTAGTGGTCTACCTCCTGCTTCAAGCTGCTTTCAAAAGCTGGCGGCTGGCCACACTCGCCATATTGACGCTGCCGGTGGCCCTTGTAGGTGGGATTATCGCGGCCCACCTCAGCGGCGGGATCCTGTCCCTGGGCTCATTGGTCGGTTTCCTGACACTGATGGGTATCGCAGCCCGCAACGGCATCCTGCTCATCAACCACTGCCAGCATCTGGAACAGTTCGAAGGGATGCCTTTCGGCCGGGGCCTGGTGCTGCGTGGCGCCGCCGAGCGCTTGTCGCCGATCCTGATGACCACGCTCGCAACCGCACTGGCTCTCGTACCACTGGTGGTCATGGGAAACATTCCCGGGCATGAGATTGAACATCCCATGGCGGTGGTGATCCTGGGTGGTCTGGTCACCTCGACGCTGGTCAACCTGTTCATCGTTCCCTCGCTGTATCTGCGGTTCGCAAAGAAGGGACCGAAGCGTGAGCGCCGGCCCAACCAGCCCCAGCCGGCTGCGGCCGTCTAGCCGCAGCCAACCAGCCCAACTAAGAGAGGCCAGACAAATGTCTCAACGAGGAAAACGATTCACAGCATACGGTTCCGCGATCCTGCTGGTCCTGGGAACGCTGACGGTGGGCACAGCCGCCGCGGCAACCGCCGCACCGAATCCGCAGGAGCTCTGCGGACCCGGTTCGGCGATCAAGTTCAACCGCGCCGATTTCCCGGCAAATCCGGTGATCGACAACAAGTGGCTCACGCTCAAGCCCGGCATGCAGTTCACCACCACCGGTGAAGTCAAGTCGGCCGACGGCAGCGTGAGCGCCCATTCCGTGGTCCACACGGTAACCGGGCTGACGAAGGTGATCAACGGCGTCAAGACCCAGGTGCTGTGGGACCGGGACTACTCCGACGGCGTCCTGGCGGAGTCTGAACTCGCGTTCTTCGCCCAGTCGAAGAAGTCGGGAAGCGTCTGGCTCTTCGGGGAGTATCCGGAGGAGTACGAGAACGGGAAGCTTGCCGGCGCTCCCAGCACCTTCATCAGCGGTATCGATAAGACACAGGCGGGAATCGCCATGCAGGGCGCCCCGCACCGCAACAGCCCTGCCGTCGTCCAGGCCTACGCGCCCAGCGTGGACTTCCTGGACTGCGGTCGTGTGCTGTACAAGAACCAGCGCGTTTGCGTGAAGACGGGCTGCTACAACGATGTGATGGTGATCGATGAATACAACCCGCTGGATCCGCCGAGCGCGGGCCACCAGCGCAAGTTCTATTCAGCCGGAACGGGACTCATCAAGGTGACGGCCGTCAGCGGCGCGGACCAGGAGTTCATGGACCTCGTCAAGATCAAGAAGCTGAGCCGTGCCGAGCTGGCAAGCGTCAATGCGCAGGCCTTGAAGCAGGACAAGCGGGGCTACACGGTCAGCAAGGACGTCTACGCCAAGACGCCGCGCGCCGTGGTGGCCTACCCGGGCCCGGTCTCCTGAGACGTGCCGCTGCCCTTAGCCGGGCAGCGGCACACCACCCAGGCACAGCAAGCAAGGCACACAAAAGCTCCGGCCGGGTTTCCCCAGCCGGAGCCTTTGCGCGGAACGGTGTTACTTGACGTCCTCGTCCACCCAGTCCATGGACTTGGTGACGGCCTTCTTCCAGAGGCGCATCTGGCGCTCCCGCTCAGCCTGTTCCATCTTCGGTTCCCAGCGCTTGTCCTCGGACCAGTTGGCAGAGCACTCGCCCAGGTCCTTCCAGAAGCCGACGGCGAGCCCTGCCGCGTAGGCCGCACCCAGGGCAGTGGTCTCGACAACCTTCGGGCGGATCACCGGGACACCGAGGATGTCCGCCTGGAACTGCATCAGGGCGTCGTTGGCGACCATGCCGCCGTCGACCTTCAGCTCCGTCAGCGGCACACCGGAATCGGCGTTGACGGCGTCGAGGACCTCGCGGGTCTGGAAGGCGGTGGCCTCCAGCGCAGCGCGGGCGATGTGGTTCTTGTTCACGAAGCGGGTCAGGCCGACAATCGCGCCGCGGGCGTCGGAACGCCAATACGGAGCGAACAGGCCGGAGAACGCCGGGACAATGTACACGCCGCCGTTGTCCGGCACCGCAGCCGCGAGGGTTTCCACTTCCGCGGCGCTGCTGATCATGCCAAGGTTGTCACGCAACCACTGCACGAGCGATCCGGTGACGGCGATGGAGCCTTCCAGGGCGTAGTGCGGTGCCGCGTCGCCGAGCTTGTAGCCGACCGTGGTCAGCAGCCCGTTCTTGGAATGGACGATTTCCTCACCCGTGTTGAAGATGAGGAAACAGCCCGTGCCGTAGGTGTTCTTGGCTTCGCCGGCTTCGAATGCCGCCTGCCCGAACGTTGCCGCCTGCTGGTCACCCAGGATGCCGGCGACGGGAACTTCGCGCAGCAACTGGGAGGTGTGTACCGTGCCGTAGACCTCCGAGGACGACTTGATGGCCGGCATCATGGAGGCCGGAACACCGAAGGCGTCCAGGATTTCCTGGTCCCAGGAGAGCGTCTCGAGGTCCATGAACATGGTCCGGGAGGCGTTGGTGACGTCGGTGACGTGCACGCCGCCGTCGGTCCCGCCGGTGAGGTTCCAGAGCACCCAGCAGTCGGTGTTGCCGAAGACCAGGTCGCCGGCCTCCGCCTTCGCGCGGGCGCCCTCGACATTGTCCAGGATCCACTTGATCTTGGTGCCCGAGAAGTAGGTCGCCAGCGGCAGGCCCACCTTCTGCTTGAAGCGCTCCGGCCCCCCGTCCATGGCCAGCTCATCGACAATCGACTGGGTCCGGGTGTCCTGCCAGACGATCGCGTTGTATACCGCCTGGCCCGTGGTCTTGTCCCAGACGACGGCGGTTTCGCGCTGGTTGGTAATGCCGACGGCGGCGATGTCGTGGCGGGTCAGGTTCGCCTTGGACAGGGCCGAGGCGATGACCTCACGGGTGTTGTTCCAGATCTCGGCGGGGTCGTGCTCCACCCAGCCGGCCTGCGGGAAGATCTGCTCGTGCTCCATCTGGCCCGAGGAGACGATGTTGCCGCTGTGGTCGAACACGATGGCGCGGGTGCTGGTGGTGCCCTGGTCAATGGCGATTACATACTGGTTCATGTTGACGTCCTTGTCTTTTGGCCTGGCGGTTGTATGGGTGAGTGCGGGGGTTAAGCGGCTGCGGTAACGATGATCGGCACGACGGCGGCCACGATTCCGGCGAGTCCGCCGCCAATCAGCGGTCCGACGACCGGGATCCAGGAGTAGCTCCAGTCGCTGGAGCCCTTGCCCTTGATCGGGAGGAGTGCGTGCGCGATGCGGGGACCCAGGTCACGGGCGGGGTTGATGGCGTAGCCGGTGGGTCCGCCGAGCGAAACACCGATACCGACAACCAGCAGGGCCACGGCCAGCGGGCCCAATCCGGATGGTGTCCCGCCGAAGGTCAGGATGACGAAGACGAGGACAAAGGTGCCGATGATTTCCGTGACGAGGTTCCACGGGGTGGAGCGGATGGCGGGACCGGTCGAGAACACGGCCAGCTTGCTGGCGGGCTCGGGCTCGGCATCGAAGTGCTGCTTGTGGGCCAGCCACATCACGAGGGCGCCCAGGAAGGCGCCGAGCAGTTCAGCGCCGAAGTACGTCAGCGTGGACGCGAAGTCGACAGGAACGCCCGGAGCGTACTCCTTCTTGCCGTTGAGCAGCAGACCGAAGGTGACGGCCGGGTTCAGGTGCGCGCCCGACTTGGCGGCGACGTAGACGGCGGCAAAGACGGCGATGCCCCATCCCCAGGTGACCATCAGGAACCCGCCGTTGTTCCCTTTGGTGCCTTTTAGCGCCACGTTTGCCACGACGCCGCAACCCAGCAGGGTCAGCATCGCGGTGCCGAATACTTCGGACAGGAAAACTATTCCAAGAGACATCTTTGACTCCTCTATTTTCTGTTGTCAGCCCTTCGCGAGTTTGAAGGGCCGTTGGGCCGGCGGCGCGTTGCCGCCGCCGGCCGGCCACTGCGCCGGTCCTGTGAAGAGACCCCGCAGTCCTTGCGTCCGGACGTCCCCCGTCCGGCGCCGAGGTTTGTCAGGAGACCAGGCTGTGGACCTGGACGCCGTGGTATCGCTCGAGCACCTCCTGAGCGTGGCTGATCTCGGAGGACCGTGTTGCCGCGTCCCAGCCCAGCGGGCCGGAAAGGATCCCGGCAACCTCGTTCAGCAGTTCGCCGGTCACCAGGCCACGGAAGGCCAGGGACGTGCGGCGGATCAGTACGTCGATCAGGTGCCCGATCTGTTCGTTCTGCGCCATGAACTCCAGTTCGCGGCTACTGAGTTCGCGGGTGGAGTGCAGGAGCCGGTCCGCGTCCGCGGCGCCGTCGAGGAAGGAGATGACTTCCGCGGCACGCGTGCCGTAGCGGGTCAGCAGGCCCGCGACCCGGTCGGCGTCGCGGCCGGCGGACATATGCGCTTTGATCCAGCGCTGGACGCCGTCGTCGCTGTCGGGGAAGCCGGCGCCGCCGCCGATGGCCAGCTTCGCCGTCGAGACCTTCCGTTCCATGCCGAGCTCGGCGAGGACGTCGTTGCTCAAGTGCTCGGCGAGGGCCCGGAAAGTGGTCCATTTGCCGCCCACAAGGCTGAGGACGACGCCGCCATTACCGCCCGCCGGGCCGGCTGAACCCGCCCGGCGCTCGATCCGGTAGTCACGGCTGACGAAGCCCGGCTGGGTGGCATCATGCTTCGGCAGGGGCCGCACCCCGGCGAAGGTATACACGATCTGCCCGCGGTCCACGGCAACGTCAGGGAAGACATGGCCGATCAGGTCAAAGAAGTAGTCGATCTCGGCCTCGGTGCAGACGGCGTCCTCGGCCATGTCGGCGTCGACGTCGGTGGTGCCGACGAGGACCCGGTCGCCCATCGGATAGATGAGGACGATCCGGCCGTCGGTGTGTTCGAAGAAGATCTCGCGGCCGTTGCAGGCCGCCAGCAGTTCCGGATGGTCAAGCACAATGTGCGAACCCTTGGTGCCGCCCATAAAGGACGACGCCGCGCCCATCGCCTGGTTGGTCAGGTCGACCCAGGCGCCGGTGGTGTTCACAATGACATCGGCGGTGAAGTCGAACACCTCGCCCGTGAGTTCGTCACGGAGCCGGACGGTACCGCCGGATCCGGAGCCTGTCGTGGACAGGAGCGATAGGTAGTTGCTGGCGCGGGCGCTGTGGCCGCCGGCCGCACCGGCCTTTTCGCCGTCCTGCAGTACATCCAGGGTGAGCCGCTCCGGATTGTGCACGGAAGCGTCGAAGTAGGTGGCGGCGTACTTGATGCCCGGGTGCAGCCGGGGCAGTTCGGCCAGGGCACGCTTGCGGCCGCGGAACTGATGCCGGGGCACTGTACCGCCGTCGCGGGAGAAGAAGTCGTACAGACTCAGGCCCAGCTTGATCAGGAAGGCCCCGCGCTCCTTGGGTGCGCCCTGCTGCTTGTGGGTAAGGAAGCGCAGCGGCGCCGCGAGGATGCCGGAAAAGGTGCTGAAGATGGGGATGGTGGTCTGCAGCGGCTTCACATAGTGCGGTGCGATCCGCAGGAGCCGGTTCCGCTCGACCACGGACTCCTGGACGAGGCGGAACTCGCCGTTCTCGAGGTAGCGGATGCCCCCGTGGATCATGTGCGATGAGGCGCCGCTGGCGCCCTGGCAGTAGTCGCCGCGCTCCACAAGCGCCACATCCACACCCTGCAGTGCCAGGTCCCGGAACGTGCCGACTCCGTTGATGCCGCCGCCGATGATCAGCACCTGTGCCCGGGGCCGCGTCCGCAACTTCTGCACCGATGCGCGCTCGCCGGTCTGCGCCTGGTTGCGGGCTGAATCCTTGTGTCCCAAAAACTGCTCCCTTGGGTTTGGTCCTCTGCGGCGCGCCACGTGGCGCGCCGCCGTTCAACACTATTGTTTGGAGTAATGGAAAATGGAGTCAAGCACTATGCACAAACGTGCAGAACGGAAATGGGATGACGCCTTCACGCCAGTCCGACGCCCTCAGGGCGGCCCAGCTGTACTACCTGCAGGACCTGACCATGGACGCGATTGCGCGTGAACTCCGGACCTCGCGATCCACTGTCTCGCGGCTGCTGTCCTCGGCCAGGGAAACCGGCCTGGTACAGATCCAGATCCGCAACCCGCTGGACACGGGCCCCGAGCTGGAGAGCATGATCCGGCTCGAATACAAGGTGGATGTCCACGTCGTTCCAGTCGTTGACACCTTGAATGAAGCGGAAACACTGGACCGTGTGGCAATGCAGGCCGCCCGCACCATCGGCCCGCTGGTGGACTCGAACGCCATCATTGGCGTGGCCTGGGGTTCCACTCTCAGCGCCGTCAGCCGGCACCTGACCCGGAAGATCACCCACGACAGCGTGATCGTCCAGCTCAACGGCGCCGGAAACATGCAGACCACCGGCATCACCTACGCCTCGGACATCATGCGGCGCTTCGGAAGTGCCTACGGTGCCCGGGTGGAACAGTTCCCGGTACCGGCGTTCTTTGACCACGCCGCGACCAAAGCCGCCATGTGGAATGAGCGCAGTGTGCAACGCATCCTCGATCTGCAGTCCCGCATGAGTATCGCCATATTCGGCGTCGGATCGGTCGACGCCGACTACCCCAGCCACGTCTATGCCGGCGGCTACCTCGATGAAGACGACCTGAACGTGCTGGCCGGCTCCGGGGTCGCCGGCGATGTCGCCACCGTCTTCTTCCGGGCCGACGGCTCCTCGGACGGCATCACCCTGAATGCACGGTCCACCGGTCCGGACCTTGCCCAACTCCGCCAAGTCCGTCGAAGGATCTGTGTGGTCTCGGGCGCCTCCAAGATCAACGGGCTGCGGGGGGCCCTCGCCGCGGGCCTGGCCACTGACCTGATCCTCGACGAGGCCAGCGCCCGGCGGCTGGTCAGCCTGGACTGGCGGTCCTAGCTGCCCGTCCTGAGGGATGGGGCCGGCGAAGTCGGTAGAGTCAGTGCTATGAGAATCTCCCCCCGACTGACCTTGAACAACGGTGTGATGATCGACCGCCTGGGCTTCGGGCTGTACAAAGTGCCGCCGGCCGACGCCGCTCCCCTGGTAACCATGGCGCTGGAGGCCGGCTACCGCCATGTCGACACGGCGGCCATGTACGGGAACGAAACCGGCGTGGGCAAGGGCATCGGCGCCCTTTCGGCATTCGGCGGCGGCGCCGGAGGATCCGGGGAACTGGCAGGCTCGCTGACCCGTCAGGACGTGTTCGTGACCACCAAGGTGTGGAATGACGACCACGGCTACGACGCCACTATGCGCGCCTTCGATACCTCGATGTCAAACCTCGGGCTGGAGTACCTCGACCTCTACTTGATCCATTGGCCGTGCGCGAAGCGCGGGCTGTTCACGGAGACTTACCGGGCCATGGAGACGCTCTATCGTGAGGGCAGGGTCCGCGCCATCGGCGTAGCCAACTTCCAGCCCCGCCATCTGGACCGTCTGCTCGAAACGGCCGAGGTGGTGCCGGCCGTTAACCAGATCGAGCTTCACCCGTGGCTGCAGCAGGCGGAACTGCGGGAGATGCACGCCGCCCTGGACATCAGGACGGAGGCGTGGAGCCCGTTGGGACGCGGGCAGGTCCTCACGGACCCGGTGATCCTGGCCCTCGCGGCCGAACACGAACGCACCCCGGCCCAGGTCATCCTGCGCTGGCATCTCCAGCTCGGCAACGTCGCCATCCCCAAAGCCAGCTCCTCCGGGCGCCTCCGGGAAAACCGGGGCGTCTTCGACTTCGAGCTCTCCGCAACGGACCTGGCCGATGTCGCCGCCCTGGAGCGCGGTTTCCGCACCGGCTCCCACCCGGACAACGTCAACTAGGATCCCAGGAAGATGGAACACGTGGACACCAAGCCCTCACCCTCGCCCCTCTTCAGCGCGGAGCTGGAAGCCCGCACCCGCTCCTGCCGGGTGGACCTCGGCGGCACCAGAGTGGCCTACTGGAGCTACGAGCCCGTCCAAGTGACGCCGGCAACCCGCACCATCCTGGTGATCCATGGCTTCCGCGGCGACCACCACGGACTGCTGCGTGTGGCGGACCAGTTGTCCGAGATGCGGCTCATCATGCCGGACCTCCCCGGCTTCGGCAGCTCCGCCGCGTTCGCGGGCACCGAACACAGCGTCGAAGGCTACGTACGCTTCGTCAGCGACTTCATGGCCGCCCTGGGCCTGGGGCCGGACACGGTCCTGCTGGGCCACTCCTTCGGGTCGATCCTCGCGAGCCACTTCGTCGCCGGCAACCGCGGGGCTGTCGCCGAGCTGATCCTGGTCAACCCGATCGCGTCCCCGGCCCTCGAAGGTCCCAAGGGGCTCATGACCAAGCTCGCGGTGCTGTATTACGAGGCTGCCGCACGCCTCCCCCGCCGGCTGGGGCAGGGCCTGCTGCGCAGCCAGCTGATCGTCCGGCTCATGAGCGAGACCATGGCCAAGACCCGGGACAAGGACCTCCGCCGATTCGTCCACGCCCAACACAGCTCGTACTTCTCCGCCTTCGCGGACCGGGACAGCCTGCTTGAGGCGTTCAAGGCATCGGTCGGCGGCACTGTCTCTGACATTGCCCGCCGGCTCACCCTGCCGGTCCTGCTCATCGCCGGCGAAAAGGACGAGATCGCAACCCTCCCTGACCAGCACAAACTCCTGGCCCTGCTGCCGGACGGACACCTTGACGTAATTCCCGGCGTCGGGCACCTCATCCACTACGAAACCCCCGGACCCGCCGCGGGCTTCATCCGCCGCTTCCTGAAGGACCACGCCACGTGAAAATCCTCATTGATGCCCGCTTCACCAGGATCGACCACCACGACGGGATCAGCCGCTACGGCGCCAGCCTGATCGCGGCCACGGCCAAGATAGCGGACGTCTCGATGCTGATCAGCGATCCCCGGCAGCTGGCCCTGCTGCCGGACGTGCCGTACACCCTGATCAACAGCCCTCTCTCCCCCGCCGAGTTGTTCGTGGCAGCCAAGGTCAACACGCTCGGCGCCGACGTTGTCGTGTGCCCCATGCAGACGATGGGCAGCTGGGGCCGGAAGTACCCGCTGGTGCTGACCCTGCACGACCTGATCTACTACGAGCACCCGGCCCCTCCCGGATTCCTCCCGGCCCCGGTCCGGGTCCTCTGGCGCCTGTACCATAAGGCGTTCTGGCCCCAGCGCGTACTGCTGAACCGCGCGGATATTGTCGCGACCATCAGCTCCACCACGGCGGCCCTGATCTCGAAGTACCGGCTCACGAAGCGTCCGGTCAAGATTGTGGGCAATGCCCCGCAGCCCGGCCTCACGCCCCGGGATCCCGGCGCCGGGGCGGACAAGTCGCTGCTCTACATGGGTTCCTTCATGCCCTACAAAAATGTGGAGACCATGATCCGCGGCATGGCCGGGCTTCCGGATCTGACCCTGCACCTGCTCAGCCGGATCACCCCGGCGCGCAGGGCGGAACTGGAGGCCCTGGCCCCGGCCGGCGCGAACATCGTGTTCCACAACGGTGTGACCGATGCCGAATATGAGGCCCTGCTGGCCCGCAGCACGGCCCTGGTCAGCCTCTCCAAGGCGGAGGGGTACGGCCTTCCCCTCGTGGAGGCGATGTCCCACGGCACCCCGGTGATCGCCAGCGACATCCCGATTTTCCGCGAGGTGGGCGGCGATGCCGTCAGCTACGTCCGTCCGGACTCGCCGGCTGAGTTCGCGGAGGCCGTACGGAAGCTCGAGGAGCCGGCTCAGTGGAAGGCCCGCTCGCTCCGCTCCGTGGAACGCGCCGCCGAATTCAGCTGGGACGCGTCCGCCCGTAGCCTGCTGGAACTCGCCGAAGAGGCCGTGGTGCTGCATGCGCGCCGCTCCGGCGCCCCGACGGTGGCGGACAGAAAGTAGCCGGCGCGCAGACCCCAGCGGCGCCCCACTCGCCGGTGCGCTTCGTGGTCGCCGGGTGGCAACGGCGAACCCGCATGCTTCCGGCGACCTCGGTAGTATCTTGGCCGCGAAAGTCCCCTAGAGCACGTCCACGCCGTCGAGGCGCAACTGCACGGGGTCGTCGCTGCGTTTGGCGGCCGCGGCGGCCTTCACCGCCCGCATCACCTTCGTGGCCTCGGCAGCCTGGCCGTACGGGATGAACAGCAGGGTGCGGACGTCTTCGCCGCCGTCCCGCGCCGGGCTGCCGGCTCCGACACCGTGAGCGGCCATCACCAGCGGTGCCGGGCCTGCTGCCCGCAACACGATTCCCTCCGCGCCCAGCTGCCGTTCAATGGCCTGGGTGAAGTGCCCGACGGCGGTGCGCCCGCCGGTGACGGAGGCAACCCGCACAGCCGGCGGAAGGTGCAACTCCTGCCGCAGGGACAGTTCGCGCCGGGCGTAGCCGGCGGGATCCCAGCGCAGCAGGGCTCCGACGCCGGCGGTGTCGTCGGCGGTTATGACCACGAGGCCGCCGTCGGCTGCAGGGCGGACCAGGGCGGCGGCGTTGAACCAGCGGCGGACGGCGTCCTCCCCGGCCCGCAGGTTTTCCCGGCGCAGCAGCGAGTCGCCGTCGAGCAGCAGGGCCGCGGCGTAGCCGCCGGGTGCGACCGGTTCGGCCCCCACCGTCGCCACCACCAGCGCCTTCGTGTCCCCGACGGTGGCCAGCACCCGGTCCCCGGAGGAGGTGATGACCGGCCTGCCGGGAAAAGCCCGGCCAAGCTCCTCGGCCGTGCGGAGCGCCCCGGTGGCACCGCGCCGCAGCCGTACGGCGTTGCAGGTGCCGCAGCGCCAGGCGGGGGCCGGCGTCGAGCACCAGCGGCACTGCGGGACGGCGGAGCTGCCGGTAGGCCCGGCAATGGCCAGCGGGCCGCTGCAGGACACACAACGGGCCGGTTCACGGCAGTTCTCGCAGGCGAGCGACGGCGCGTACCCGGCCCGGGCCACCTGGACCAGGACGGGGCCCCGTTCGAGGCCTTCCTTGGCGGCGCGCCAGGCGGCACCGGGAAGCCGCGCGATCCGGGCCAGCGGATCATGCTCGAGTTCGAAGCTGTCGGCCGTGTTGAGCACGCGCGGGACGGTCCGGCGCACCACCGTGCGGTCCGCCTCCACGGGCCAGGCCCAGCCCGATTCGACCAGCCGCTGGGTTTCGGTGCTGCGGGAGTGCCCGGCGAGGAGGCAGGCGGCGCCCTCCTGGCCGGCGCGGAGCAGCAGGACCTCACGGGAGTGGGCGTACGGGGAGCGCTGCTCGATGTGCAGCTCGTCGCCGTCATCCCAGCAGACCACGAGGCCCAGGTTGTGGACGGGCGCGTAGGCGGCGGAGCGGGTACCGACGGCCACCCCGGCGGCGCCGCTGAGGAGCCGCAGGAAGCTCCGGTACCGCGGGGTCTGGCCGTCGTCCGCGGTGAGCCGGGCGACATCCCCGGCGGGGAGGAGTCCGAGCAGTGCGGACTCCACCCGGTCCAGGTCCCGGTAGTCGGGCACCACGACGACGGCGCCGCGGCCGGACAGCCTGACGGCGGCCACGGCTTCGGCGATCATCCGGGGCCAGCCGCCGGGGCCGTAGCCCTGGAGGGCGCCCAGCACCGCCCGCGGCGACTCCCCCGCACCGAGATGCTGGAGGAAGGCCGGGCCGTTGCGGTAGTCGGACCAGCTGGAGGCCTCCAGGCCGGCAGGAATGCCCGCTCCCGCCCCGTCATCGGGCGTGTCGTCAGCAAACAGGGCCGGGTCCAGCTGGCCGTCCGGGGCGAGTTCCTTTTCGAGCCTGGCCATCCGCGGCGGGACAGCGACACGCAGGACGTCGCTGAGCGTTCCGGCGTACCGGGACGCGACGCGGCCCGCCAGTTCGGCGACGGCGGCCGTCAGCACCGGCACCGGCGAGATGACCTGGTGCAGGGGCACGAGGTCATGGCCGGCGTCCGATTCCGCTGCCCGCTCCACGAGGTAACCGGCCAGTTCCTGGCCGTTGAACTTCACCTTCACGCGGACGCCGGGCTGCGCCGAGGCATCGAGGCTCGCCGGGACGCTGTAGTCGAACGCCCGGTCCAGGTGCGGGAGGGAGGACTCGAGCCGGATGCGTGCCACGGGCAACTCCGCCGCGAGGGCAGGGCCGGAGGCGGCGGCCTTCGTCGGGAAGCCCTGCAGCAGCGGGAGCTGGAGGGGCTCATCCGGCGTTGTGGCGCCGCCAGGGATCGGCGTCATGGCACCTTCCTCCCTTCGGCAGCGGTACAACACTTCAACGGCAGCTCAATGAAGAGTAGCCAGGCCACCGGAACGGCGGCCTGGCTACAGCACATCACACGGCAGCGACATTTATGCCAGCGACGTTTTAGGACAGTGACGTTCAGGACAGCGGCATTGGTGTCTTAGGCGTTGAAGAACGCCTTCAGCGCGTCAACGCGGTCCAGCCGCTCCCAGGTGAAGTCCGGGTCCTCGCGGCCGAAGTGGCCGTGCGCCGCCGTCTTGGTGTAGATCGGGCGCTTGAGGTCCAGGGCGTCGATGATGGCGCGGGGGCGCAGGTCGAAGATCTCGGCGATCGCGGCACTGATCCTGGCCGGGTCGACGGTCTCGGTGCCGAAGGTTTCCACGTAGGTGCCAATCGGTCGGGCCTGGCCGATCGCGTACGCGATCTGGATTTCGGCGCGCTTCGCGAGTCCGGCAGCCACCACGTTCTTGGCGACCCAGCGCATCGCGTACGCGGCCGAACGGTCCACCTTGGACGGGTCCTTGCCGGAGAAGGCGCCGCCGCCGTGGCGGGCCATGCCGCCGTAGGTGTCGACGATGATCTTGCGTCCGGTGAGGCCGGCGTCGCCGACCGGTCCGCCGATGACGAAGGCGCCGGCGGGGTTCAGGATGTTGTGGGCCCGCGAGATGTCCAGGTTGGACATGGCCAGGACCGGATCGACGACGTACGCGGCGAGGTCGGCGCGGAGCGTCTCGAGGCTGGCGCCTTCGGCGTGCTGGCTGGAGATGACCACCGTCTCAACGGAGACCGGGCGGTCGCCGTCGTAGCCGACGGTGACCTGGGTCTTGCCGTCGGGGCGGAGGTAGGACAGTTCGCCGTTCTTGCGGACCTCGGTGAGGCGCTCGGAGAGGCGGTGCGCGAGCCAGATCGGGACCGGCATGTAGGAAGGGGTCTCGTCGCTGGCGTAGCCGAACATCAGGCCCTGGTCGCCGGCGCCCTGGAGGTCGTAGTCGTCTTCCTGGCGGCCTTCGCGTGCTTCGAGCGAGTTGAAGACACCGCCGGCGATGTCGTTGGACTGCTGGCCGATGGAAACGGACACGCCGCAGCGGGCTCCGTCGAAGCCGTTGGCCGAGGAATCGTAGCCGATGCCGAGGATGGTCTCCCGGACGATCTGCGGGATTTCGACGTAGGCATCCGTGGTGACCTCGCCGGCCACATGGACCAGCCCCGTGGTGGCCAGCGTCTCAACGGCAACCCTGGATTCGGGGTCCTTGGCCAGCAGGGCGTCGAGGATCGCGTCGCTGATCTGGTCACAGATCTTGTCGGGGTGTCCTTCGGTCACCGACTCGGAGGTGAACAGACGGAGCGAGGCGGGCGTGGACCCGTGGAAGTCAGGGATGTGCAGCGGTAAAGTCACTCAACTACCTTACTGGTTGGAAAACGGACGTCCGGCGGCGTGTGTCCCCGTACGAAGGAGACGTTGACTACGCCGGGCTCAGGCCGGCGGAACAACCCGGCTCAGCTCGGCGCTGATGCGGTCGATCACAGCAGCGGCAACGTCGGATTTGGAACCCGACGCCTCTTGGGGTTCGGAGCCGGAGCGGGAAAGGATGACTACGGAGTTGGTGTCCTCGCCGAAGACCTTGCCATCCCCGACGTGGTTGACCACGAGCAGGTCGCAGGCCTTTCGGCTCAGCTTGGCCTGGGCATACTCCAGGACGTCGCCGTCGGCGTCCCCGGTCTCGGCCGCGAAGCCGACGATCAGCTGATGGCGGGAGGCCGCGTCGCGGACCTCCACGAGTTCCCGCAGGATGTCGGGGTTGCGGACCAGCGAGATGACCGGGTCTGCGGCGTCGTCGCGCTTCTTGATCTTGGTACCGGAGACGTCTGCGGGGCGGAAGTCTGCGACAGCGGCGGCCATAATCACGACGTCGGAGTCGGCGGCGGCGTGCAGGGCTGCCTTTCGCAGCTCCAGGGCCGTCTCGACCTTGACCACTTCGACGCCGTCGGGCGCGGGTACTTCCAGGTGGGCGGCCAGCAGCCGGACCCTGGCACCGGCGGCGAGGGCGGCGGCGGCCAGCGCGACGCCCTGTTTGCCGGAGGAACGGTTGCCGAGGAAACGCACCGGGTCCAGCGGTTCGCGGGTGCCGCCGGCGCTGACGGTAACGGTGAGGCCTGCCAGTGGCCGCATTGCCGACGGTGCCGACAGGAGTCCGGCGGAGCGCGCGGAAGACAGTGTCGCGTCCGACGGCGGCGGGGCAGCGCCGGGCATGGCAGGCGCACCGGCGAGGGCCATGGCAGCCTCGAAAATTGCCCCGGGTTCGGGGAGCCGCCCGGGCCCGGAGTCTGCGCCGGTGAGCCGGCCCGAGGCCGGTTCCAGCACGGTGACGCCGCGGCTGCGCAGGGTCTCGACGTTGGCCCGGGTGGCGGGGTGCTGCCACATCTCGGTGTGCATGGCCGGGGCCATCAGCACCGGGCAGCCGCCGGCCATCAGCAGGGTGTTGGTGAGGAGGTCGTTGGCCTGTCCCGTGGCAGCCCGTGCGAGCAGATCGGCCGTCGCGGGGGCCACCACGATCAGTTCGGCCTCGTGGCCGAGGCGGACGTGGTTGACGGTGTGGACCTCGTCAAAGACGCTGTTGCTGACCGGATGACCGGACAGTGCTTCCCAGGTGGCCACACCGACGAAGCGGGTGGCCGCCTCCGTGGGGATGACAGTGACGTCATGACCGGCTTCGGTAAAAAGCCGGAGGAGCGACGCCACCTTGTAGGCGGCAATCCCTCCCCCGACTCCGAGGACTATGCGCACGTGGCCTCCGTCTACGGCTGCGTAATTACTCTGCAGGCTCGATCGGAGTGGAAACGAGCTTGCCTTCGTTGATCTCGCGCAGGGCGATGGACAGCGACTTCTCGTTCAGCTTGGTGTCGACCAGCGGGCCGACGTATTCGAACAGGCCCTCGTGCAGCTGGGCGTAGTAGGCGTTGATCTGGCGTGCGCGCTTGGCGCCGAAAATTACCAGTCCGTACTTCGAGTCGGCAGCTTTCAGCAGCTCGTCGATCGGCGGGTTGATGATGCCTTCAAGGTTCGTGGACACGAATTCTCCAAATTCTAACGGGCCGATACGTCCCGGCGCCTAGCGTGGGTTCGGGGTCAGCCCCATGAGTGAAACAAGCTCGTCCGCTGCACGTCGAACGTCATCATTGATGACGGTGTGGTCAAACTCCGGCTCAGCGGCCAGTTCTAGTTTAGCGGTTTCCAGCCGCTGCTGCTGTTCCTCGGGTGTTTCCGTGCCGCGGCCCACCAGCCGGCGGACCATTTCGTCCCAGCTCGGCGGGGCCAGGAACACAAACTGGGCGTCGGGGACGGCCTCCTTGACCTGCCGCGCACCCTGCAGGTCAATCTCCAGCAGCACCGAGCGGCCCTCGGCAATCGCGGCATCCACGGTGCTGCGCAGCGTGCCGTAGCGGTTCCGGCCGTGGACCAGGGCCCACTCCAGGAGGTCGCCGTTTTCCACCAGGGCATCGAAGTCCGCGGCCGATTTGAAGAAGTAGTGGACGCCGTCAATCTCGCCGGGACGCGGCGGGCGCGTCGTCGCCGAAACCGAAAGCCAGACGCCGGGATAGTTGTCCCGGATATAGGTGGACACGGTGCCTTTGCCAACAGCCGTCGGGCCGGCGAGGACTGTCAGTCCCGGTTTCTTGCTCACATATTCCTTCAGCGGTGTTCGGATCAGCTCACGAAAGGAGCTATTTGTCGTCTATAAAATCTACCAGCGCCCGGCGCTGGTGAATTCCCAGGCCGCGGACCCGTCGCGACGCCGCAATGCCGAGCTGTTCCATAATCGCCGCGGCACGCACCCGCCCGATCCCGGGCAGCGCCTCCAACAGCTCCACGATCCTCATCCGGGCAATGGCGTCGTCGGAATCGCCGGAACTGAGCAGTTCCGCGATGGTCAGCTCCCTGGACTTCAGCCGCTCCTTGGCCGCGGCTCTGGTGGTCCTGGCGGCGGCGGCCTTGCCCAAGGCATCGGCACGCTCCTGCGGGGTGAGGGGTCGCAAGCTCACTGAAGTCCTCCCTGCGTGCGCAACCGGGCCGGTCAGACGGATCGCGGATCAGTCGGGCGGCTCGGCCGGACAGCGCCCAGGCAGTCGCCGTGGACGTGTCCTGAACCTACCGTCTGGACGAGGGAGAAATCAATGGACAAGATCCGCAGCCGCAGGTTGTCCCAAGGTCAGGGCGCGCGCAGTTCCTCCAGAGTCCGCTGGGCCGTGTCGCGCAGCGCCTGGATCCCCGGCCCTGCGCCGAGAATGTCCCGGCTCGAGGTGCCGAGCACCTGGCCGTAGGCACTGCCGAAGGTGCGGCGAAGGTCGGCGGCCGTGGCACCCTGGGCGCCCAGACCGGGGGCCAGGATGGGGCCGCGGACCGCCGCGAGGTCCAGGTCCAGGTCCGCCAGGGCGGAGCCGACGGTGGCGCCGACGACGAGGCCGGCGGAGCCGAGCGCCCCGGCGTCTTGATCAACGCCGTAGCGGCGGTTCTCCGCGGCGGCCGCCTGCACGATCCGGCGGGCCACGGAGTCCGCGCCGCCGACGTGCTGGACGGAGGCACCCTCCGGGTTGGACGTCAGCGCGAGGACGAACACGCCGCGCCCGGTCTGCGCGGCGAGGTCCAGGGCCGGCCTGAGCGATTCGAAGCCCAGGTATGGGCTCAGCGTCACCGAGTCGGCGGCCAGGGCGGAACCGTCCCGGAGCCACGCGTCCGCGTATGCGGCCATGGTGGAGCCGATGTCGCCGCGCTTGGCATCGGCGATGGTCAGCACCGAGGCTTCCGCGGCGGCGGCCAGGGTGCGCTCCAGCACAGCAATCCCGGCGGAGCCGTGCCGCTCGTACAGCGCCACCTGCGGCTTCACCGCGGCCGCCAGCGGACCCACCGCCGCCAGGACGGTGAGCGAGAAGCGCTCCAGCCCGGCGACGTCGTCGTTCAACCCCCAGGCCGTCAACAGCGCCGGGTGCGGATCGATCCCGACGCACAGCGGACCGCGGTCCGTCATGGCCCGGCCAAGCCGGGAGCCGAACGACTCCCGGCCGGCCGTGCTTGCCGCTTCGGACTCAGGCATGCGAGTTCGCTTCCTGCGCCACGCGCTCCTGCGATGCTGTGTTTTGCGAGACCGCCAGTGCGGCGGCGTGCTCCTGCAGGCTTGTGACGGACCATTCGTAGGTGCGCAGCGCCTCGATGGCCTGGACGGCGGCGTTGAATTCGGCCACTGTCGTAATGCAGGGGATGCCGATTGAGGTCGCCGCGGCACGCAGTTCGTAGCCGTCGCTGCGGGCTTCGCCGCCGGAGGGAGTGTTGAAGACCATGTCGATCTCGCCGGCGATGATGAGGTCGGCGATGGTGCCTTCCCCTTCGGAGCTGGAACCCTCGGCGACCTTGCGGACCGGGGTGGCCTGGATGCCGTTGCGGCGCAGCACGTCGGCAGTGCCGCCCGTGGAGACGATCTCGAAGCCGAGGTCGGAGAGCCGCTTGACGCCCATGATGACCGAGCGCTTGTCCCGGTTGGCCACCGAGACGAAAATCTTGCCTTCGGTGGGCAACGCGTTGTTGGCCGCGGCCTGGCTCTTGGCGAAGGCGGTGTCGAAGTGCTTGTCGATGCCCATGACCTCGCCGGTGGAGCGCATCTCCGGCCCAAGCAGCGAATCAACAACCTTGCCCTCCGGGGTGCGGAAGCGGCTGAACGGGAGCACGGCCTCCTTGACCGAGACCGGTGCGTCCAGCGGCAGCGTGGAGCCATCGCCGGTTGCCGGGAGCATTTTGTAGGCGGTGCGGAGCTGGTTGATGGTCACGCCGGTGCCGATCAGGGCTGCGGCCTTGGCCATCTGCACGCCGGTCGCCTTGGAGACGAACGGGACGGTGCGGGAGGCCCGCGGGTTGGCTTCCAGCACGTAGAGCACATCGGAGGCCAGGGCGAACTGGATGTTGATCAGGCCGCGGACACCCACGCCCTCGGCGATCGCCAGGGTGGCGGTCCGGACCCGGTCCAGCACGTTGTTGCCGAGGGTGATGGGCGGCAGCACACACGCCGAGTCGCCGGAGTGGATGCCGGCCTCCTCGATGTGCTCCATGATGCCGCCGAGGTACATCTCCGTGCCGTCGTAGAGGGCGTCGACGTCGATCTCGACGGCGTCCTCGAGGAAGCGGTCGATCAGCACCGGGTGGTCCGGGGTGATCTCGGTGGCGTTGGCGATGTAGCGGGAGAGGTTGGGCTCGTCGTAGACGATTTCCATGCCGCGGCCGCCGAGCACGTAGGACGGCCGGACCAGCACCGGATAGCCGATTTCGTCGGCGATCTTCTTGGCGTCGTCGAAGGACACGGCGGTGCCGTTTTTCGGCGAGATAAGGCCGGCCCTGTCGAGCACCCGGGAGAAGGCGCCGCGGTGCTCGGCGAGGTCGATCGCTTCCGGGGAGGTGCCGAGGATCGGCACGCCGGCGTCGGCGAGCTGCTGGGCGAGTTTGAGCGGGGTCTGGCCGCCGAGCTGGACGAAGACGCCCATCACGCCGCCGGTGCGCTCTTCGGCCGCGATGACCTCGAGCACGTCCTCGAGCGTGAGCGGCTCGAAGTACAGCCGGGTGGAGACGTCGTAGTCGGTGGAGACGGTTTCCGGGTTGCAGTTGACCATCACGGTTTCGTAGCCGGCCTTGCGCAGCGCCATCGAGGCGTGGACGCAGGAGTAGTCGAATTCGATGCCCTGGCCGATCCGGTTGGGACCGGATCCGAGGATGATGATGGACGGTTTGGCGTGCAGCGCCACCTCGTCCTCCTCGTCGTAGGAGGAGTAGTGGTAGGGGGTGTAGGCGGCGAATTCGGCGGCACAGGTGTCCACGGTCTTGTAGACCGGGCGGATGCCGAGGGCCTGCCGTACGCCGCGGACGACGTCCTCGGAGTTGTGCGTCAGGGCACCGATCTGCTCGTCGGAGAAGCCGTGGCGCTTGGCGCGTTTGAGCATCTCCGGGGTCAGGGCGGCGGCCTTGCGGATTTCGAGTGAGATCTCGTTCAGCAGCTGGAGCTGGTCGAGGTACCAGGGATCGATTTTGGTGGCTTCGAAGAGCTGCTCGATGGTGGCGCCGCCGAGCAGGGCACGTTGGACCTGGTGCAGGCGGTCCGTGGTGGGCCGCTTTGACTTCTCGATCAGCTCCGGGACTTCCCATTCCGGGACGTGGCTGAAGTCCAGCTGGGAGCCCTTCTGTTCGAGGGACCGCAGGGCCTTCTGCAGGGCCTCGGTGAAGTTGCGGCCCATCGCCATGGCCTCGCCCACCGACTTCATCGTGGTGGTCAGCGTGGGGTCCGCCGCCGGGAACTTCTCGAAGGCGAAACGCGGGACCTTCACCACGACGTAGTCCAGCGTCGGCTCGAAGGAGGCCGGGGTCTTCTGGGTGATGTCGTTCGGGATCTCGTCCAGGGTGTAACCCAGGGAGAGCTTGGTGGCGATCTTGGCGATCGCGAAGCCCGTGGCCTTGGAGGCGAGGGCAGAGGAGCGGGAGACACGCGGGTTCATCTCGATCACGATTACGCGGCCGGTGTCCGGCTCGACGGCGAACTGGATGTTGCAGCCGCCGGTGTCGACGCCGACTTCGCGGATGACGGCGATGGAAATGTCGCGCAGGCGCTGGTATTCGCGGTCCGTGAGGGTCAGGGCAGGTGCGACGGTGATGGAGTCGCCGGTGTGGACGCCGACGGGGTCGAAGTTCTCGATGGAGCAGACGACGACGACGTTGTCGTTCTTGTCGCGCATCATTTCAAGCTCGTACTCCTTCCAGCCGAGAATGCTCTCTTCGAGCAGCACCTCGGACGTGGGGCTGTACTGCAGGCCCTGGCCGACGATGCGGCGGAGGTCGTTTTCGTCGTAGGCCAGTCCGGAGCCGAGGCCGCCCATGGTAAAGGAGGGCCGGACCACCATCGGGTAGCCCAGGTCCTCGGCCGCGGTCAGGGCGTCGTCAATGCTGTGGATGATGTGGCTGCGGGCCGATTCGGCGCCGCAGCGTTCGACGACGCCCTTGAACTTTTCGCGGTCCTCGCCGAGCTCGATCGCTGCGATGTTGGCGCCGATCAGCTCCACGTTGTACTTCTCCAGCACGCCGTTCTTGTCCAGCGCGATAGCGGTGTTGAGCGCGGTCTGGCCGCCCAGGGTGGGCAGGAGCGCGTCGGGGCGTTCCTTGGCGATGATTTTCTCGACCACCTCGGGGGTGATCGGCTCGATGTAGGTGGCATCGGCGAACTCCGGGTCGGTCATGATGGTGGCCGGGTTGGAGTTGACGAGGATGACGCGGAGGCCTTCCTCCTTGAGGACGCGCAGTGCCTGGGTGCCGGAGTAGTCGAATTCGGCCGCCTGGCCGATCACGATCGGGCCGGAACCGATGACCAGGACACTCTTAAGGTCAGTTCTCTTGGGCATTACTTCTTGTCCTCAGTCTTGGAGTCGGTGGAAGTCTTGGTGCCGGAGGCAGCAGCGGCTGCGCCCTTCGTGTCCGCCATCAACTCGATGAAGCGGTCAAAGAGGTAGGCGGCATCGTGCGGGCCGGAGGCGGCCTCGGGGTGGTACTGCACCGAGAAGGCCGGGATGTCCAGGCAGGACAGGCCTTCGACGACGTCGTCGTTGAGGCTCACGTGGCTGACCTCGACGCGGCCGAAGCGCTGTTCCGGGGCCTGCGTGGCGCCGTCGAGCGGTGCGTCGACCGCGAAGCCGTGGTTCTGCGAGGTGATTTCCACCTTGCCGGTGCGGCGGTCCATCACGGGCTGGTTGATGCCGCGGTGGCCGTAGCGCAGCTTGTAGGTGCCGAAGCCCAGGGCCCGGCCCAGGATCTGGTTGCCGAAGCAGATGCCGAAGTACGGGATCTTCTCGTCGAGGACCGAGCGGAGCAGCGTGACCTGGTTGTCGGCGGTGGCGGGGTCGCCCGGGCCGTTGGACATAAAGAAGCCGTCAGGCTTGACCGCCTGGACGTCGGCCAGGGTCGCGGTGGCGGGCAGCACGTGCACGCGGACGCCGCGTTCGGCGAAGCGGATCGGGGTCATCCGCTTGATGCCCAAGTCGATCGCGGCGATGCTGAACCGCGGCTCGCCGTCCCAGCCCCAGTCCTTCGGCTCCACCGTGTAGGCCGTCTCCACGCTGACTTCCTCGGCCAGGCGGGCGCCTTCCATCGGAGCACTCGCCAGGACGGTGTCCACGAGTTCCTTGTCCGTGGCGCGGACCGCGTCGCCGGAGAAGATCCCGGCGCGCATGGTCTTGTGTTCGCGCAGGTGGCGGGTGATGGCGCGGGTGTCGACGCCCTGGATGCCGACGATGCCCTGTTCGATGAGCTCCTCATCCAAAGAACGCTCCGAGCGCCAGTTGGACGGGCGGCGGGCGGCGTCGCGGACGATGTAGCCGGCCACCCAGATGCGCCGGGACTCGGCGTCGTCCTTGTTGACGCCGGTGTTGCCGATGTGCGGCGCCGTCTGGACTACGAGCTGGCGGGCGTAGGAGGGATCCGTGATGGTTTCCTGGTAGCCGGTCATACCGGTCGCGAACACGGCCTCGCCAAGGGCGGTGCCGGTAGCGCCGTAACTGGTGCCGCGGAAGATCCGGCCGTCCTCGAGCACAAGGGCTGCCGGGGTGGATGCTGCTGCGTTTGATGTCATTTGGTTCGGGTCCGTCACGTTGTTACTTTCCACTATCGGCATTGGCCTGGGGGGCCGCGGGGATCAATTCCTGCAGCGCGTTGAGGAGGGTGGTCTTGTCTTCGGCGTGCCGGGTGCGGAACCCGGAGTCCAGTTCGCGGGCGCCGAGCATCCAGCTGACGACCAGCAGTCCGTCCTTTTCGACGAATTTGCCGGCCATGCCACTTTCCTGGCGCACGCCGGTGAGCCGTGCGGCCGGGATGAACACCGGGGCCGCGCCGGAGCGGTCGAAGAGCACACCTTCGGGGTGGACGCTGAGTTCGGCGTTGGTGCGGATGCCCAGGTTGTGGACGGCGATGCGGTCCAGCCAGTCGCCGGCGGTGGTGGAGGCGACGTACTGGCCGTCGGCGGCTGCCAGCGGGGCACCGAGTCCGGCGGGAACCCCGGGCAGCGGGCCGACGTCGGCCTGCCGGCGCAGGCGGTTCCGCCAGCCGACCGCCAGCAAGGCGAAAATGCCGCCTGCAAGGGCCAGCATCAGCAGGAAGAAGGGCAGCTTGTCCATCAGTTCCGGCCCGCCGGTGTGGCGTCTGGCAGGTCTGCCGGATACCGGTACGGGGTGTTGAGCTTACCGTCGAGGACGGTCGGGTGGCCCTTGAAGAACGTCGCCACGACCTTGCCGGGCAGTTCCCGGCCGGCAAACGGAGAGTTACGGCCCATGGTTGCCATCTTAGAAGGATCCACGGTCCAGCGCGCAGCGGGGTCCACGAGTATGACGTTGGCTGGTTCGCCGGTCTCGAGCGGGCGGCCCTGGTCCTCCAGCCGGCCGATGGCGGCCGGGGCGGTGGAGGTGACGCGGGCGAAGTCCGCCCAGTCCATCAGCCCGGTTTCGATCATGGTGTGCTGCACCACGGAGAGCGCCGTTTCCAGCCCTGTCATGCCCATCGCGGCCTGCGCCCACTCGCATTCCTTGTGTTCGCTCGGATGCGGGGCGTGGTCCGTGCCGACGACGTCGATGGTGCCGTCGGCCAGCGCTGAGCGGAGAGCCCGGACATCGGCTTCGGTGCGCAGCGGCGGGTTGACCTTGTACACCGGGTCGTAGCTGCGGGCCAGCTCGTCGGTGAGCCAGAGATGGTGCGGGGTGACCTCGGCCGTGACGTTGACGCCGCGGGACTTGGCCCAGCGCACGATTTCCACCGAGCCTGCGGTTGAAACGTGGCAGACGTGCAGCCGGGACCCGACGTGCTGGGCCAGGAGGACGTCGCGGGCGATGATGCTTTCCTCGGCGACGGCGGGCCAGCCGGTGAGGCCAAGGACGGCGGAGACTTCGCCCTCGTTCATCTGGGCGCCGGCCGTGAGCCGGGGTTCCTGCGCGTGCTGGGCCACGACGCCGTCGAACGCCTTGACGTATTCGAGTGCGCGGCGCATGAGCACGGGATCGTGGACACAGATGCCGTCGTCGGAGAAGACCCTTACCCGGGCGCGGGAATCGGCCATCGCGCCGAGTTCGGCGAGCCGCTCCCCCGCGAGGCCGACGGTGACGGCGCCCACCGGGCGGACGTCCACCCAGCCGGCGGCACGGCCGAGGGTCAGGACCTGTTCGACGACGCCGGCGGTGTCTGCCACCGGGGTGCTGTTGGCCATCGCGTGCACGGCGGTGTAGCCGCCCAGGGCCGCGGCGCGGGTGCCGGTCTCGACCGTTTCGGCGTCTTCGCGGCCGGGTTCGCGCAGGTGGGTGTGGATGTCCACCATGCCGGGCAGGGCCACGAGGCCGGCGGCCTCGATGACGGTGGCGCCGTCGGCTGCGAGGTTCTGTCCGCGTTCGGCGATAAGGCCGTCACGGATCAGGAGATCTTCGGGGGCTCCGCCGAGGATGGCTGCGCCGCGGATCAGGTAGGCACCGGCGCCGGCGTCCTGTTGCTGTGATGCCATCAGTGGCTCTCCTTGGTGACGTTGGCGGAGTTGGTGTATGACGAATGCGCGTTGCCGGCGGGTTCGCGGTTGTCCCCGGAGAGCAGCAGGTAGAGGGCTGCCATCCGGATGGAGACGCCGTTGCGGACCTGTGCGAGCACGGTGGAGCGGGGCGAATCCGCGGCTGCGGAGGAGATCTCCAGGCCCCGGTTCATCGGGCCCGGGTGCATGATGATCGTGTCCTTGAGGCCCAGTCGGTCGAGGGCGCGGAGCCGGTTATCGTCGAAGCCCCAGCGGCGCGAATATTCACGCGTGGTCGGGAAGAAGGAAGCGTTCATCCGTTCCCCCTGCACACGGAGCATCATCATCGCGTCCACGCCCCTGGCGAGGGTTTCGTCAAGGTCGTAGCTGACGGTGCAGGGCCACTTTTCGACGCCGACAGGCAGCAGCGTGGGAGGCGCCACGAGCGTGACTTCGGCACCCAGGGTACGCAGCAGCCAGACGTTGGACCGGGCCACCCGTGAGTGCAGCACGTCCCCGGCCATCACGACGCGCATCCCCGTGAGGTCGGCCCCGGCGGACGGCGTACCGGCCAGCTTCGACCAGTGCCGGCGCATCGTGAACGCGTCCAGCAGCGCCTGGGTTGGGTGTTCGTGGGTGCCGTCGCCGGCATTGATGACGGCGGCGTCGATCCAGTCGGTGGCGGCGAGCCGGTGCGGGGCGCCGGAGGCCCAGTGCCGGATGACAACGGCGTCCGCCCCCATGGCGGCGAGCGTCTGGGCCGTGTCCTTGAGGGACTCGCCTTTGGAGACGGAGGAGCCCTTCGCGGCGAAGTTGATGACGTCCGCGGAGAGCCGTTTGGCGGCGGCCTCGAACGAGATCCGGGTGCGGGTTGAGTCCTCGAAGAACAGGTTGACGACGGTGCGGCCGCGCAGCGTAGGAAGCTTTTTGACCTCGCGCTCCCCCACGGCGGCCATTTCCTCAGCGGTGTCGAGGATGCGGATGGCGTTGGACAGGCTCAGGTCTTCGGTGGAGAGCAGGTGTTTCATACGGTGGCCTCGATAACCACTTCGTTGACGGGCACCCCGTCGGCGGAGTCGGTTTCCTCGAGCCGGACCCGGACTTTCTCTGAGGAGGAGGTGGGGAGGTTCTTGCCGACGTGGTCCGCACGGATGGGCAGTTCCCGGTGACCGCGGTCGATCAGCACGGCGAGGCGGACGATGCGCGGCCGGCCGAGGTCGATGATCGCATCGAGGGCGGCCCGGATGGTCCGGCCGGAGTACAGGACGTCGTCGATCAGCACAACGACTTTGTTGTCGATGCCGGTGCGCGGCAGCTGAGTGGGGTAGGGCGGGCGCAGGGCCTGGTGGGAAAGGTCGTCACGGAACATCGTCACATCCAGTTGGCCGACGATCGCGGCCGGGTCCACGGTGGGATCGGCGGCGGCAATCTTGGCAGCAAGCCGGACGGCGAGCGGGTAGCCCCGCCGCGGGATACCCAGCAGGACCAGGTCCTGGGAGCCCTTGTTGGACTCGAGAATTTCATGGGCGATACGAGTGAGTGCACGGTCGATATCCGCCTGGTTGAGTACCACTCGGGTGAGTACAACCTTGGCCGGAACCGGTGCTTCTGGAACAGAAGTCAACGCTCGTCTCCCCTTTCCCCGCCTCACGGGACGGAATTAAAAAAGGATTGTTTGCGCTCCCAAATTACCACAGGGGCCGCCGCGGACCCGCCGCGGAACCGTAGCGGAGCCGTCGCGGAGCCGCGCGTTTCGCGTCCCGGCCGCGCCGCCCGGGACGGCGGACATGGACATCCGGCCGCGGCGGGAGCGAAACCGCGGGAGAGGACCACCTGCCGCAGCACAGCCGCTAATTGTCAGTGCGTCCTGATGTAATTGGGGTATGGATAGCAGGACAGCGTGGAGCGCGGACAGCAGGGCAGCCCTGGCGGCCGTCGCGGCGTCCGCTGCCGTGCTGGCTGGCCTCACCGGCGCCGCCGCTGACCACTCGGATCCGCCAGGCGCCGTCCCGCTGCGGGACGTCGATCCGCCCGACGCCGATCCGCTGCGGGATCTGGCCGACGCCGATCCGCCCGACGCCGATCCGCTGCGGGATCTGGCCGATAGTTGCCTGGACGGTCTCGCCGAGGTGGCCCGGCTGGAGGCCCGGACCGCCGCGCTGAAGGTCCGGCTCGCCGCGGACTACGTGCAGGCCACCAGGGCCCTGGCACCACCGGGAGCGTCCCCGCAGGAACACACCATGCAGGAGATGGCCCTGACCGCCGAGGTCGCCTGTGTCCAGACCGTCAGCGAACGAACCTCCCGAGCCCTCCTGGCCGGCTGCCAGGCCCTGGTCACGGGACTGACGCTGACCCTGGGAGCCCTGCAGGCCGGGACGATCTCCTGGGCCCACGCCCGGATCATCATCGAGGAAACCAGCACCCTGGACGCGGCCGGGGCGGCCGCACTGGAAGCACACTTCCTGGACCCCGGAGCACCGGACCCCGCCCGCGGATGCCCGGCCGGAGACCTCGTGGCGGGCCGGTTCCGGGCCAAAGCACGCACCTGGCGCGAACGCCACCACCCGGCCAGCATCGAAGAACGCCACACCACAAGCGCCGAAGACCGGCGGGTCGAATTCGTCCCGGACCGGGACGGCATGGCCTGGCTCTCGGCCTACCTCCCGGCCGATACCGCCGCAGGAATCTGGGACCGGACCACCGCCGCCGCCCGCGCCCTCCAAAACCCCCACGAGGCCCGCACCCTCACCCAACTCCGCGCCGACATCACCGCCATCTGGCTCCTCACCAGCGGAACGGCCGGCACCGGCATGGCCGGGCGTGTCCCCTCCCCCAGGGCGCAGGTCCTGATCACCGTCCCGGTCCTGTCCCTCCTCGGCGCCACCGACGAACCGGCCGTCCTGGACGGATACGGTCCCATCCCGGCCTCCATGGCCCGCCGCCTGATCGCCGACGGCGCCGGCTCCTTCCACCGCGTCCTGACCGACCCCCGGGACGGCGCACCCCTGGAAATCGGACGCACCAACTACCGCCTCACGAAAGCCCAGCGTCAATGGCTCCGCCTCCGCGACGGCAAATGCCCCTTCCCCGGCTGCAACAACCACTCCCTGGACAACGAAGCAGACCACCTCCTGGCCTGGGCCGACGGCGGCACCACCGGCATCTCCAACCTCGGCCAAACCTGCCCCAGACACCACCGGCTTAAACACGGCTCCGCCTGGACACCCACCGGAGCCAGCAAAGACCACCCGCCCGGCTGGACCTCACCGTCAGGACGGCACTACCCCAGCGAACACCAGGACTGGGAACCACCCCACTGGCCACACCACCTCCCGGCCACAGACACGGACGCGGACACAGACACAGACATAGACACAGGCCCGGACACGCTCCCGGACCAAGGCCCGCCCCCGGACCCCCTCCCGGACTGGCACCAGTTCACGGCCGGGCACCCCTGGCCCGCCGCAGACACCGACGCCCCAGGGCGGCCAGCACACCTCGACGACCCCTTCCCGGAACTCTTCGCGGCCGCGCTGAACCACGGTATCTGATCGATCAGTTGCAGGCCGTTCAGCACGGCCATGTGGGAGCCTGTCGACTTTGGCTGTGGCTGTGGCTGTGGCGAGGGTTTGTGGGCTTGGGTCTGTCGAATCCGATCCGGGGCAGGGTGGAGCTGATCGCGACGGACCGCTTTTCGTCGGCTCGGTCAACAACCCCGTGAGTCCTTCGGCAGGATCCGTGGCCAGCATCAGCCTTCCAGTTTGCGGGCGATCGCAACGTTCGCGATCATGGGGCGATTCCCGTGTTCCAGATAGACAAACTAGTGCTCATGAAGCCGCCCCGGGCTGGGCGCGGACGAGGCCTGTGTCCCTCGTTGCCGCATGTAGTTGGACCGGCGTGGATAAGGATGACCGGGGCCACCCCCACCCAGGACCAGCCCAGGACCAGCCCAGGACCAGCCCAGGACCAGCCCACCGAGATTCAACCTCACCACGTGGGGCGCCCAAACGAGGAGTCTCAGACGCCCAGAACCCGCCAAAACAGTGCCTGACCAGCTCGTTTGGACCTCTCACCCCCGATGCCTCGGAAATCCCTTAGGCTCTTGTCCATGACGAGCTACGATCCGGGACCAGGCCGTCCGGGGCCGGGCCACCCGGCGCCCGGGCAGCAGGCCAACCCGAGCTGGATGGGGCAGGTCCCGGAGCAGCACTACCGGCAGGCGCCGGCCAGCCACCAGGGCCGCCTTCACCCCGTCGTGGCTCCGGTGCTCCCGGTTAGCCGCCGCGGCTCGCCCGGGGTGCTCGGACTCGTAGTGGCCGGCGGGGTACTCGGCTTCGCCAGCCTGTTCCTGGTTCTCCCCTTCCTCCTGGCCAACACCGGCGTCACGGGGTTCGTTGTCGGCTTCGTGGCCTCACTGCTGCCCCTGGCAGCAGTCATGCTCGCCGTCCACGTCATCGACCGCTGGGAACCCGAACCCCGCCGGCTGCTGCTCTTCGCCTTCGTCTGGGGAGCCATCGTCTCCATTTCGGTGACGATGCTGATCCAGCCCTATTTCGCGCTGGCCGCGGGTCCCGTATCCGGCCTGGACTACCAGACCTTCGCCGTGACAGTCCAAGCTCCGGTGGTCGAGGAATTCGCCAAGTCGCTCGGACTGCTGCTGCTCGTACTGTTCGCCCGTAAGCACTTCGATGGGCCGGTCGACGGCGTGGTGTTCGCCTTCACTATTGCGGGTGGCTTCGCGTTCACCGAGAACATCCTCTACTTCGGCCGCGCCATCGCCGAGTCCAGCGACCCCGGCACGGACCTCGCCGTTGTGTTCTTCCTCCGCGGGGTGATGTCGCCCTTCGCGCACGCCATCTTCACCGGAACGACGGGGCTCATCATGGGCTTCGCCGCCCGGCGCGGGAGCACCGGGCTGTTAGTCGCCGCCTTTGCCGTTGGCCTGATCCCCGCGATTCTGCTGCACGGCGGCTGGAACTCGATGGGCCAGGATTTCGTGGCGCGGTACGTCCTGATCCAGGTGCCGATCTTCCTGCTGACGCTACTTGTCATTGTGCTGCTGCGGGTCGCGGAGAACAGGCTGACCCGCCAGCGGCTCCGGGAATATGCGGCCGCCGGCTGGTTCACCGCGGCCGAGGTGGACCTGCTGGCCACCGCCGGCGGCCGCCGTTCGGCGCTGCGCTGGGCCAAGTCCATCGGTCGGGGTCCGCAGATGAAGGCCTTCCTTCATGCCACCACACAGCTCGCCTTCACCCGGCAGCGGATCCTCAGCGGCCGGGACGTGCGCGCCCACCAAATCGACGAACAGCAGCAGCTGGCCGACGTCGTCGCTCTCCGGACCTCCGTCCTGCGCTAACGGCGCCAACCGGCCCGGACAAAGGAAAGAGCCCCGTCCAGGATGACCTGAACGGGGCTCTCGGGTAATGCGCATGGCTTACGCCAGCAGCGAGGGTTTCAGCTGCTGCAGCCGGCCCAGCAGGCCGTTGATGAACGACGGCGACTCGTCCGTGGAAAGGGTCTTAGCCAGTGCAACGGCCTCGCTGACGGCAACGCCGTCCGGGACGTCGTCGTTGTAAAGCAATTCCCAGGTTCCGATCCGCAGGATGGTGCGGTCCACCGAGGGCATCCGCTCCAGGGTCCAGCCCTGCGAATAGGTTTCCAGGAACTCGTCGATCGCGGTCTGGTGGGAGACAACGCCTTCGACGATTTCGAGGGTGTACGGGTTAACGATTTGGTCCGTCTGCTCGCGACGGGCCTTTAATACATCGAACGCCGACACGGAGCGCTGCTCCGCCTCGAAGAGAACATCCAGGGCCCGGTTACGGGCCTTACCGCGTGCACTCACTAGTCGTTGACCCGGCCGAGGTAGCTGCCGTCACGGGTGTCGACCTTGACCTTGGTGTTGTTCTCGACGAACAGTGGCACCTGGATCTCGTAGCCGGTTTGGAGCGTGGCGGGCTTGGTGCCTGCCGAGGAGCGGTCGCCCTGCAGGCCCGGCTCCGTGTAGGTGATTTCGAGGACGACGCTCGGGGGAAGCTCGATGTAGAGCGGGTTGCCCTCGTGGATGGCGATGTTGACCATCTGGTTCTCGAGCATGAAGTTGGTGGCGTCGCCCACGGTCGCACCGGAAACAGTGAGCTGGTCGAAGTCGCTCGTGTCCATGAACACGAAGTCGGGGCCGTCCTGGTACAGGTACTGGTAGTCGCGGCGGTCAACCGTGGCGGTCTCGATCTTGAGTCCGGCGTTGAAGGTCTTGTCGACGACCTTGCCGGACATCACGTTGCGCATCTTGGTGCGCACGAACGCGCCGCCCTTGCCGGGCTTCACATGCTGGAACTCAATGATGTTCCAGAGCTGGCCCTCAAGCTTAAGGACGGTTCCGTTCTTGATGTCGTTAGTGGTTGCCACTGTGATCCTCTGGTTTCGTTTCTGGCTGGTTCGAGTGCAAGCCGGTTATGCCAGGCAAGCATGCCGAACGGCCTGCCAGCGCGTATTTATCAAAAATCCAAAAACTATTCTACCGGTTTTGCCGGCCCGCTGCCGGACGGGCGTCGGGACTGGCCCCGGACGGATCCTTAGGAGGCGAGATCCAAAACTTCGCGGGCGCGCTGCAGGGCCACCGTGGAGGCGTAGATCACGGCAGCGTCGGCGGAACCGGCGACACGCAGGTCCAGCGCTTTGGCAAAGGATTCGACGGCGGCGGCGGTGCTGCCGCTGGCGAAGTAGGAGCGGCCCAGGTGCTCGCGGATGGCCGCTTCATCGGCGGTGCCCCGGGTTTCGGCCAGCAGCTGCCTGAACAGCTCCACGGCCCGGTCGGCCCGGTTGGAAACGCGCAGCACGTCCGCTTCGAAAATGCGCAGCCGCAGCGAATCGGGGTCCTTGTAGCGGGCCTCGGCGAGCAGTTCCGCGGCCTCCGCGGCGTGCCCTTCGACGAGCCGCACGAAGATCAGGTCTCCCGGGTCCGTCGAGGCCGCGAGGGCTCCGACGACGGTGTCCTCGTTGACGATCTGCGGCACCAGGCTGTCCGGATTGATGCGGACCCCGGGTAAGCCGGCGTCCGGCCAGTCGCTGGTGCCTGCGATGTTTGCCATCAGGAGGCGATCTCCTGGTAGGCGGCGAACAGCAGGGAGGTGTCCGGAACGTCGAGGATGCCGGGGCGTCCGACGCCGTCGAGCACCACGAAGCGCAGCAGGTCGCCGCGGGATTTCTTGTCCCTCCGCATGCCGTCCAGCAGGGCCTGCCAACGGTCCCGCCGGTAGGTGAGGGGCAGTCCGAGGCTGTCGAGGATGGTGCGGTGCCGGTCGGCGTCGGCGTCGCTGAGGCGGCCGACGCTGCGGGCGAGTTCAGCGGCGAACATCATGCCGACTGAGACGGCGGCGCCATGGCGCCAGGAGTAGCGCTCGGCGAGTTCGATCGCGTGGCCCAGGGTGTGGCCGTAGTTGAGGATTTCGCGCTGGCCGGTTTCCTTGAGGTCCGAGGACACCACCCGTGCCTTGACCGTGATGGCACGTTCGATGAGTTCCCGCAGGGTGTCCGAGCGGGGGTCGGCAACGGCGGCCGGGTCCTTTTCGATCAGTTCGAGGATGGCCGGATCGGCGATAAAGCCGCACTTGATAACCTCGGCCATGCCGGAAATTATCTCGTTCCTGGGCAGGGTGTCAAGGGTGTCGAGGTCCGCGAGGACACCGGCCGGCGGGTGGAACGCGCCAACCAGGTTTTTGCCTTCCGCGGTGTTGATGCCGGTCTTACCACCGACGGCGGCGTCCACCATGCCGAGCAGGCTCGTTGGCATGTGAATGACCTTGACGCCGCGCAGCCAGGTCGCCGCGACGAAGCCGGCGAGGTCGGTCACGGCCCCGCCGCCGACGGCGACGACGGCATCCGAGCGGGTGAAGTCGTTCTGGCCCAGTACCTGCCAGCAGAAGGACGCCACCTCGATATGCTTGCCTTCCTCGGCGTCGGGGATCTCGGCGGTCAGCGCCGTGAAGCCGGCCGAGGCGAGCTCCTCCCGGACAGTGTCGCCGGTGAGCCGGAGCGCACGCGGGTGGACAACCAGGACTCGCTTGACGCGCTCCCCCAGCAGGCCCGGGAGGCTGGACAGCAGGCCGCGGCCCACTACGACGTCGTAGTTCTCGCCTGGTGTCTGCCCGGTGACCGGGATGACGGTTGATTCGGTAATCACGTATTAACTTCCTTAGTCGCCGCTGTCATAGGTGCTGCCGCGGTCTTCCCGGCGGCCAGCTCCCCCAGCGCATCTTCCAGCCGGTGAGCGAGGTCCGGAACGGTTCCGCCCCGGACATCGAATACCAGGTCGGCGAGCCGTTCGTAGACCGGCCGCCGGGTGGCGAACAGTGTCTTCCAGCGTTCCATGGCGTCTCCGGCCAGGAGCGGCCGGCCTGAACTCCTGGCGATGCGTTCCGCCACTGTGTCCGCATCACATTCGAGATACACCACGGTACACAGCTCCAGCAGCTGCTGTGTACCGGAGTCCAGCACGGCGCCGCCGCCGAGGGAGATGACAGTGTTGGTGCCCTGTGCGTCCTCGACCGCCCGCGCCACCGCCCTCGCCTCCATCTCGCGAAAGGCGTTTTCGCCGCGGCCGGCGAAGATCTCGGCAATGGTCCCGTGGCTGGCGACAATCACGACGTCGGTGTCCACAAAGGCCGCGCCCAGCTGGAGGGCGAGCTGCTGGCCGATTGCCGACTTGCCGACCGCCATCGGCCCGATCAGCGCAATGGGTCCGGTGAGCGTATTCCCGGCCGGCACTACGGGCCGATCGAGTCCAGGGACGCCGGAATGTTGTCCAGATAACCCTTGATATTGCGGGCGGTTTCCTGCACCGAATCGCCGCCGAACTTTTCCGTGACCGCTTCGGCGAGAACGAGGGCCACCATCGCCTCGGCAACGACGCCGGCGGCCGGCACCGCACAAACGTCGGAGCGCTGGTGGTGGGCCTTGGCGGCCTCCCCTGTGCTGACGTCAACGGTCCTGAGTGCGCGCGGGACCGTGGCGATCGGCTTCATGGCCGCCCGGACGCGCAGCACGTCGCCGATGCTCATGCCGCCTTCGATGCCGCCGGCGCGGTTGGACGTGCGGATGATCTTTCCGTTCGCGTCCTTGACGATCTCGTCGTGGGCCGCGGAGCCGCGACGGGAGGCAGTGCGGAAACCGTCGCCGACTTCCACTCCCTTGATCGCCTGGATGCCCATCAGGGCAGCGGCCAGGCGCGAATCGAGGCGGCGGTCCCAGTGCACGTAGCTGCCGAGTCCCGGGGGCAGCCCGTAGGCGAGGACCTCCACCACACCTCCCAGGGTCTCGCCTTCCTTGTGCGCGATGTCCACCTCGGCCACCATGGCGTCGGAGGTTTCACGGTCGAAGCAGCGCAGCGGGTCGGCATCGAGGGCCAGGACGTTGTCCGGGCCCGGCAGCGGCCGGCCCTCCGGGACGGCGGTGCTGGCGATGGACACGGTGTGGGAGACAAGCTCGATGCCGAGCTGCCTGAGGAACGCGGCGGCCACCGTGCCGAGCGCAACGCGGGTGGCCGTCTCGCGGGCGCTGGCGCGCTCCAGCACGGGACGGGCCTCGTCGAAGCCGTATTTCTGCATGCCGGTGAAGTCGGCATGGCCGGGGCGGGGCCGGGTCAGCGGGGCGTTGCGTGCCTGGTCGGCGAGAATTTCGGTGGCCACCGGGTCGGCAGACATGATCTGCTCCCATTTGGGCCATTCGGTGTTGCCGACCTGGATGGCGACGGGGCCGCCCTGGGTGAGGCCGTGGCGGACGCCGCCGAGGATGGTGACCACGTCCTGCTCGAACTTCATCCGCGCGCCGCGGCCATAACCGAGCCGGCGGCGGGCCAGGGCATCGCCAATCTGGGCGCTGGTGAGTTCCACACCGGCGGGCACGCCTTCAATAATTCCGACCAGGGCCGGACCATGGGATTCTCCGGCAGTCAACCAACGCAACATAAAGTCCATCCTGCCATGTAAGGCGCTCAGAACACCCGTCGGGGTGCTCCCACTGCGTCACACATCACATCTATGACTTCGGCCGGGACGGCGTCACCGAGCCGGGTGAAGTGACGTACCTGTTCCACCGCTTGGTAGATCAGCATCTCGAGACCTGGAACCACGGTTCCGCCGGCATCCTGCCACACGGAGGCGATCCGGCTGGGCCAGGGATCGTAGGCAACGTCCATCAGGACTCCGGGATGCTCCCGCCCTGATGCAGGCGCCCGATCCCCCGGCACGTCCGGCGTGAATTCCTGCTCAAATTCCTGTGCGAGTTCATCTGCCAGCGCGTCGGCGGCGCGGGGCGGCAGGGTGGAAATGACGACGTCGGCGGCGGCGACGGCGGCTGCCGCGCCGGCGATCGGACGCACCGTCACGGGAAGGCCGACGGCGGCGGCGGCGGCGCGCGCCTCTGCAGCGCGGCCGACGTCCCGCACGTAGACCTCGGCCGCCAGGGCGCCGAGTTCCTTGAGGGCCGCGATGGCGGCAGCTGCGGTCCCGCCGCCGCCGAGGATGACGGCGCTGGGTGCGGACGCTGCCCGAGCGTGCCGAAGCGCGTTGACGATGCCGGCGACGTCGGTGTTGTACCCGACGAGGCGGGTGGTGCCGCCGTTGTCCCCGAAGGGGCCCTGTCCTGATGCGTCGGACTCAAAGGTGACGGTGTTGATGACGCCGAGGGCCCGGCCCACGCCGCGGACCTCGTCCACCTCGGCCACCATCGCGGTCTTCAGGGGCATGGTTACGGACAACCCGCGCCAGCCGTCGCCCTGGCCCACAGCGTCCCGGATCCGGGCCATAAAGGACGGCAGGTCCGCCTCGGTCACGTCGATCGCAGAGTAGTCCATTTCCACGCCGAGGTAGGCGTAGGCGGACCGGTGCAGGGCCGGGGATTTCGAATGGCTGATCGGATGCCCCAGGACGGCGGCCCGCAGCGTCACACGCAGCGTCCGGGGTTCGACTCACACCAGGCGTTGTACTTGGCAACGTAGGTGTTGTGTTCCGCGAGGGTCTTGGAGAACTTCGTCTCCTTGGTGTCCAGGTTGATGGTCACCCAGTAGAGGAAGTCGTTGGTCTTGGGCTTGGCGGCGGCATCGATGGCCGTCTTGCCGGGCGATCCGATGGGCCCCGCCGGCAGCCCGGTGTTGGCATAGGTGTTGTACGGGTTGGACTTGTCGGCCTTCTGCGCTTCGTCGATGTGGAAGCTGCGGATGCCCAGGCCATAGGTCACCGTGGCGTCGGACTGGATCAGTCCGTTGGTCTCGGTGTTGTTGGCCTTGAGCCGGTTGTAGATGGCGCCGGCCACGTCCCCGTATTCGGCCTGGCCGCCTTCGGCCTGGACGATGCTGGCGACCGTGACGACGTCGTACTGCTTGGCCGGATCGGTGACGCCCTGGGACTTGAGCTCGTCCAGGGTGGTGGTGACCAGCTTCTGGAGGATGTCCTTGGCCGGGGTCCCAAGCGGGAACCGGTATTCACCCGGGGCGAGGAAGCCCTCGAGGTTCTTCGATTTGGCGGGGACGCCGAACTGAGCGGGGGAATCGCCGAGGGTTTTGAGCTCCGACACGGGAAGTCCGGTGCCCTCGGCGATGGCCTGCAGGGATTCGCCCATCCTGAGTCCGGCGCTGAGGGCGAAGTACATGACCTTGCCCTTGTCCTTGTTCAGCAGCACGGCCACCGCGTCCGAACTATTCATTTCGTTCCGCATGGTGAAGTCACCGGGGCTCAGGGCTCCGCCCGAGGCGGCGAACTCCTTGAGGAAGATGTCCGCGTTCGCAATGACCTTCTTCTCCTGGAGCTGGCTGGCCACGGATCTGGGGCCGGCACCAGCAGGGACAGTGATGGTCACCTCGCCGGTGCCGGGGCCCGGATAGTCAGCCAGCGTGTCGCCGCCGAGCAGGGGCTTCAGGAACTGCGCGCCGACGACGATCGCGACGACGAAGACAGCCAAAGTCAGCAACAGCGCCAGGAAACGGCGACGGCGGCGGACCTTCTTGGACGGGCCCTTGGATGTGGGTACGGAGGAGGCTCCGGCCATGACGTCATGCCCGGCCTCCTCGTGGTGGTAGTCCGGGTGCTGTCCGGCGTCGTCCGGGTGGAGAGTGTACTCATCCTGGGCCGGCTCGTTGGGGTGGACGGCATAGCCGTCCTGCAGTTCGGCCTCGTGATGGAGTTCGTAGCCGTGCTGCAGCTCGGCCGCGCGGCGCAGGGTGTCTTCACGGGAGCCGCCGGCATATTCGTGGACGGGCTCTTCGTGGACGGGCTCTTCGTGGACGGGCTCTTCGTGGACGGGCTCGTTGTGAACCGGCTCAACGTGAACCGGCTCCTCAGGCAGGGGCATGGCCACTGCGGGCACAGGCTCCGCGTGCACGGGCTCTTCGTGAACGGTGGGTGCCGCGGCGGGGAGCTCGGGGGCGTCGGCCGGCTCGATGGGCTCCGACGGCTGTGGGGCCGCTGACTCCGGCCCGGGCTGGACCGGCACGGCGGGGGCCGGCGTCGCGGCGTCCTCGCCGGTCTCGAAAGCCTGCGGCGGGATGGCGTCGTGGCCCTCGGGCGAGAGGGACTTCTCGCGGGCCCTGATCTCTTTGCGCGTCAGCGGACGGCCGGTGCCGAAATCATCACCAGAGGAGTCGTCATTATTGACCGGGCTCACTGTAGCCTTCCATTTTGTGCAGTTTGCGGTGTGCAGATTGCGTGTTGACTTCCGGAGCGGCCTGAGCGCCATCTCCGGTTGGCCCCGGAGCGGACTCCGCATACACGCGGCGTCCGACCTCCGTCCCCCTGGCCTTTTGCATATCGATCGCATGTTGCAGGATACCTGCGGCCGCAACCTGATCAACTACTTTACGGTGGTTCCGGCTGCTCATGCCAGCCGCGTGCAGGTTCCGGTGCGCCGTGACGGTGCTCAGCCGTTCGTCCAAGAGCCGCACCGGCATCCCGGAACCGCCCTCCGTCAGTCTACCGGCCAGTAACTTTGCGTACTCCGTCGCCATCCGGGCGGAGGCATGTTCCTCGCCTTTCATCGTCCGCGGAAGGCCTACGAAGATCTCGACGGCATTGAGCTCGATTGCCAGGGCCGCGAGGATGCGCACATCGGTGTTCTTCTTCGTGTTCCGTTCCAGGGTCCGCAGCGGAGTCGCCAGGATGCCGTCGCGGTCGCAGACCGCGACGCCAACCCGGACCGTGCCGACGTCGACCCCGAGCTTGACGCCCTGGGGGTAGTCGCCGGGCACAGCAGCTTCAGTCATCTTTATCGCTTTGTGATGGCGTCCACGACGGCGGTGAGTGCCGCGCCGACCTTGGCGGTGTCCGTGCCGCCGCCCTGGGCGACGTCGTCCTTGCCGCCACCGCCGCCGCCGAGGATTCCGGCGGCGAGGCGCACGAGCGCGCCGGCCTTGACGCCGGCCGTTCGGGCGGCGTCGTTGGTGGCGATCAGGATGACCGGGCGGTCGTTGCTGACCCCGGCCACCGCAACGGCGGCCGGCTCGGACCCGAGACGCGTCCGCAGGTCCAGGGCCAGGCCGCGCAGGTCATCGGCGCCGCTGACCTGGCCGGCGTCGTGGGCGATGACCTTGACCCCCGCGGCGTCCCTGGCGGTTCCGACGAGCTGGGCTGCGGCAGCCGTGAGCTGCTCCCTGCGGAGCCGATCGAGTTCCTTCTCGGCCGTCTTGAGCTTGGTGAGGGTGCTGGCGATCCGCTCCGCGAGGAGCCCGGACGGAACCTTGAGCATCTCGGTGAGCTCGGTGACGAGGGCGCGTTCGGCCGCAAGGTGCCGGAAGGCATCCATGCCCACGAAGGCCTCGACGCGGCGGTTTCCTGAACCGACTGACTGGTCCCCCAGCAGGGAGAGGCTGCCGATCAGTGAGGTGTTTTCGACGTGGGTGCCGCCGCAGAGCTCACGGGACCAGGCGCCGTCGATTTCCACGACCCGGACCTCGTTGCCGTAGTTCTCGCCGAAGAGCGCCATGGCGCCGAGGGCCTTGGCCTCCGCGAGCCCCATGACTTTGGTGTCCACCCGGTAGTTGTTGCGGATGGCGATGTTGGAGACTTCCTCGATCTCGGAGCGGGTGGCGGCGCTGAGGCCTTCGCCCCAGGCGAAGTCGAAGCGCAGGTAGCCTGCCTTGTTGAAGGAGCCGCGCTGCAGCGCTTCCGGGCCGAGGATCTGGTGCAGGGCCGCGTGCACGATGTGCGTGCCGGTGTGGGCCTGCTCGGCGGCGTGGCGGCGTTCCCGGTCCACGGCAGCCTGGACCAGCGAGTCGGAGCCGATTTCGCCTTCGCGGACGATCGCCTTGTGCACGCTCAGGCCCTTGATGGGCCGCTGGACGTCCAGGACCTCGACGACGAAGCCGTCGCCCGTGATCAGGCCCGTGTCGGCCGCCTGGCCGCCGGCCTCGGCGTAGAACGGCGTCTCCGCCAGCACGAGTTCGATTTCGTCTCCTGTGGCGGCCTGCGAGACCTTGCGGCCTTCAGACAGGATGCCCCGGACCTTGGACTCGCCCTGGAGTTCGGTGTAGCCGGTGAAGACGGTCTCGCCGGCGGAGAGCAGCTCCTGGAACGCGCTGAGGTCGGCGTGGGCACCCTTCTTGCCCTTGGCGTCGGCCTGGGCGCGCTGGCGCTGTTCCAGCATGAGCTTGCGGAACTCGGGTTCGTCGACTTTCAGCCCGGCCTCGTCCGCCATTTCGAGCGTGAGGTCGATCGGGAAGCCGTACGTGTCGTGGAGGGCAAAGGCGTCGGCGCCGGAAAGCGGGTGCCCGGCCGCCGTGGATTCCTTGACGGCATCCTCGAGGCGGGCCGTACCGGAGGCGATGGTGCGCAGGAACGCCTTCTCTTCGGCGTAGGCGATCCGGCTGATCCGGTCAAAGTCCGTCTCGACGATCGGGTAGACGCCCTTCATGGCGTCGCGTGAGGCCGGCAGCAGTTCGGGCAGGCAGGCCTTTTCGACGCCGAGCAGGCGCATGGAGCGCACGGCGCGGCGGATCAGGCGGCGCAAAACGTAGCCGCGGCCTTCGTTGGAGGGGGTGACGCCGTCGGCGATCAGCATGAGCGAAGAGCGGATGTGGTCGGCCACGACGCGCATCCGGACGTCGTCCGTGTGGTGCGGGTCCTGGGGGGACTCGGCGGAGGTGTATTCCCGGCCGGACAGTGCCGCCGCCCGGTCGATCACGGGGCGGACCTGGTCCGTCTCGTACATGTTCTCGACGTCCTGCAGGATCATGGCGAGGCGTTCCATGCCGAGGCCGGTATCGATGTTCTTCTTCGGCAGCTCGCCGGTGATGTCGAAGTCCACCTTCGAGCGGACGTTGCCGATCTGGTACTGCATAAACACGAGGTTCCAGATTTCGACGTAGCGGTTCTCGTCCGCGATCGGGCCGCCCTCGACACCGTATGACGGTCCCCGGTCGTAGTAGATCTCAGAGCAGGGGCCGGCCGGGCCCGGCTGGCCGGTGGACCAGTAGTTGTCCGCCTTGCCCATCCGCTGGATCCGCTCGGCCGGCATCCCCGTGTTCTTCAGCCAGAGCTGCTCGGCCTCGTCGTCCTCCTCGTAGACCGTGACCCACAGCCGCTCGGGCGGCAGGCCATAGCCGCCGTCGTCAACGTTGCTGGTGAGCAGCTCCCAGGCGAACTTGATGGCGTCTTCCTTGAAGTAGTCGCCGAAGGAGAAGTTGCCGCACATCTGGAAGAACGTGCCGTGGCGGGCAGTCTTGCCCACTTCCTCGATGTCGCCGGTCCGGATGCACTTCTGCACGCTGGTGGCCCGTTTGAAGGGGGCTTCCTCCCGCGCGGTCAGGTAAGGGATGAACGGGACCATGCCGGCCACCGTGAACAGCAGGGAAGGGTCGCTGGAGACCAGGGAGGCGGAGGGAACCGCCGTGTGTCCCTTGCTGACAAAAAAGTCGATCCAGCGCCTGGTGATCTCCTGCGACTTCATGAGCTGATTACGTACCCTTCAATATTCACTGCGTTCGTGGTTCACGCGCGTAGTCCGCGGAACGGTCTGGTCCCGGCCTTCGGCCGTGCCGGCGGCCCGTTTTGCGGGTGCCGCCCTGCTAATTCTCTCGCGGCTAGCGCCGGACTGCATCCCGGGCCGCGGAGCTATTGCTGACGGCCTTCTCAAGGCCAGCATCGATCCCCAGGGCAGTGCGGAGCTCGGTTTCACGCTCCTGCATGCCTTCCCGAACGGCGTCGGCGAAGTCGTACAGGCCGTCGGCGAGCCGTCCCACGGCCCGGTTCAGCCCCTCGGGGCCCAGATTGGACCGGGCCTCGGTGATCTTGCGGAAGGCGATGACGCCGATGGCGACGCCGATTCCCATCCAGATGATTCTGTTCATAGTCAGGTTCTCCAGCTGGGCTTATCGGCTGCGGCGGCCGGTGGTGGGCTTTTTGCGGGCGGTGAAGGCGGAGCGCACGCCGTAGCTGAAGGCTGCGACCTTGATCAGCGGCGAGCCCAAGGTCGCGGCCACCAGCGAGGACAGCGCCGAGATGTTCGCCGAGGCGTCCGAGACGTTGTTTGCGATCCCGTCAACCTTCTTCAGCTGCTGGTTGGTGGTGGAGACGGTGGCGGTGACTTCGTCCATGAGCGGGGTGGCGCCGTCGCTGATCGACCGGATGGAGGTCCGCACCTCGTCAAACACTCCCCCGAGCTTCAGAATCGGCACGGCGAGCAGCAGGACCAGCAGTGCAAACACTCCGGCCGCGATCAGGCCGGCAATATCGCCACCAGACATAGTCTTCATCTCCTTGTTGCGTCGTATTCCTGCGGCTTCCACCGGCTGACCCAGCCGACAACCGCAGAACTCCCCCAAGTACCTTACATACAAAGAAGCCCGCGGCGCTTGCCACGGGCTTCTTTGTAGGGTGTTGCGTTGGATCTAGCGTGCGTAGAATTCCACGACGAGCTGCTCTTCGCAGGTCACGGGGACCTCGGAGCGCTTGGGGCGGCGCACAAGGCGGGCCTGCAGGGCGTCAAGCTTGACGTCCAGGTAGGCCGGAACCATCGGCAGGACGTCGCGGTGAGCGCCGGCTGCTGCAACCTGGAACGGGGGCATCGGCTCGCTGCGGCTGTGGACGTGGACCAGCTGGCCCGCGGCGACGCGGAAAGACGGGCGGTCAACGCGGATGCCGTCGACGAGGATGTGGCGGTGGACAACCAGCTGGCGGGCCTGGGCGATGGTGCGGGCGAAGCCTGCACGCAGCACGAGGGCGTCGAGACGCATTTCGAGCAGTTCGATCAGGTTTTCACCGGTCAGGCCCTTGGTGCGGCGTGCTTCTTCGAAGGCACGGGTCATCTGGGCTTCGCGGATGCCGTACTGGGCGCGCAGACGCTGCTTTTCGCGCAGACGTACGGCGTAGTCGGAGTCCTGCTTCTTACGGGCACGGCCATGCTCACCGGGGCCGTACGGGCGGCGCTCCATGTACTTGGCGGCCTTGGGGGTCAGAGCGATGCCGAGTGCACGCGAAAGGCGTGCGGTACGGCGAGCACGAGTGTTGTTAGCCACTTGTGTCCTTCCAATATCTGCGGTGTGTCAGTGTTACTGGCCTCCATAATGGAGAGCATCGGCCAACCGCTGCCTTTTGCTACTGGGCACAGGGCAAACCCAACAAAACAGCATGAACTGCTGAGAACCGGTGGATTTTGCGTCCGTGCCTTGCCAGACAACGAACAAGCCTACCATGATGGGCCGGGCGGCCCGTATGGTCCGGGCTGCGTCCGGGCACCAGCCGCCGCTGCCCGCCGTCAGATCCTGGCGTGCATACCGCGGCTGCCGGGCCGCCCGTAGGAGGCCGCGCCCAGGAATTCCACGGCCACGAACGAGGCGGATCCCACCACCCACTCATCATGGCCGGGCGGGATCGCATAGGTATCGTTGGCATGGATCGTGGACCGCAGCCCGTCGGAGGATGCCACTTCCAGCGCCCCCGAGACACAGAACCCGAGGTGGTGGTGCTGGCAGAGCTCGGTCTGTTCGACGGGTCTGATGGACTCGGACCACCGCCAGCCGGGGCCGAGGATCAGCCGGGCCACCGTGTAGTCGTTCACGGTGACCAGATCGAATTCGGCTTTCTCCGGGCACCGCTTCTTGTCCGGTACATCGAAGGACTTAACTGCCATGGCTGTGACGAAATTTACGGACATAGGACACGACCTGGGAACTGGGACGAAGAAACCCGGCGTGGAACCAGGTTACTGACGTGCCGGCCACCGACCTGAGGTCCCGGAAGCGAAGAACCGGCAATATGTGCCGCTGTCCCCCGGCAGAGCACGCACGTGCAGCAGATCCATGCTCACGTAATTCCACGGTAGACCTCACGGCACGGAAGTCAACGGGCAGTTTCCGGGCCGGTGGTTCACTTGCCCCGGATGATCCTGCGCAGCCGCTCCAGCCGGGTGGAGATGTCCCGTTCGGCACCATTGGCCGTTGGCTCGTAGTAGTTGCGGCCCACCAGGTCATCCGGCGGGTACTGCTGCGTGGCCACCGAGTGCGGGGCGTCGTGGGCGTATTTGTAGCCCTGGCCGTGGCCGAGCTGCTTGGACCCCGGGTAGTGGGCGTCGCGCAGGTGGGCGGGGATGCCGTTGCCGAGCCCGGCTCGGACGTCCGCGATCGCCTGGTTGATTCCCAGGTAAGCGGCGTTGGACTTCGGCGCGGTGGCGAGGTGGACCACAGCCTCGGCCAGGATGATCCGTCCTTCCGGCATGCCGATCAGCTGCACGGCCTGTGCCGCGGCGACGGCGGTCTGCAGCGCCGTCGGGTCTGCCATTCCGACGTCCTCGGCCGCGGAAATGACGATGCGCCGGGCTACGAACTTCGGGTCCTCCCCCGCCTCGAGCATCCGGGCGAGGTAGTGCAGGGCAGCGTCGACGTCGGAACCGCGGATCGACTTGATGAAGGCGCTGGCGACGTCGTAGTGCTGGTCACCGGCGCGGTCGTAGCGCACCGAGGCGACGTCGAGCGCCCGCTCGGTGTGCTTCAGTTCGATCTTCACCGGAGCTGGTCCTGCCGTACCGGCGTCGGCCGTACCGGCGATACCGGCGATACCGTCTGCGTCGTCCGCGTCACCGAACGCGACGCCGGCGGCCGCCTCGAGTGCGGTCAGCGCCCTGCGGGCGTCCCCGCCGGAGAGCCGGACCAGGTGCGCCAGGGCTTCGGCGTCGAGTTCCACCTTGCCGTTGAGCCCGCGGACGTCCGACGCGGCCCGGACGAGCAGCCCCTCGACGTCGCCGTCGGTGAGCGGTTTGAGGGTCAGCAGCAGGGACCGTGAGAGCAGGGGTGAGACGACGGAGAAGGACGGGTTTTCCGTGGTCGCCGCCACCAGCACCACCCAGCGGTTCTCCACACCGGGCAGCAATGCGTCCTGCTGGGCCTTGTTGAAGCGGTGGATCTCGTCCAGGAACAGCACGGTGGTGGTCTTGAAGAGATCCCGGGCGGTCAGGGCTTCCTCCATGACGCGGCGGACGTCCTTGACGCCGGCGGTGATGGCGGAAAGCTCCACGAACTTCCGGCCCGGGCCCTTGGCGATGACGTGCGCCAGCGTGGTCTTTCCGGTGCCCGGAGGTCCCCAGAGGATCAGCGAGCTGGGCCCTGCGGGGCCGGTGGCGTCCGTGCCGGCTGCGAGCTGCCGCAGCGGCGACCCGTGGCCCAGGAGGTGCTGCTGGCCTACCACGTCATCGAGGCTGCGCGGCCGCATCCGGACGGCAAGCGGGCTGCGCGGCGAGGCTCGGTGGCCGGCGGACCGGCCCGCGCCGGCGTCGTCGGTGTCCCCGTCATCGTTTCCGCCGTCATTTCCGCCGGCGGTATCCTGCCCTGAGCCAAAGAGATCATCCACATAGATAGGCTACGTCTAGTTCATCCGCGCCCTGACACCTTCACCAGAACAACGGAGCCCCCACCCATGGCAAGCCCTGAGACCCGTGTGGCGTTCGTCTCCGGCGCCCGGCTGCCGGGCTGGGTGGAGCGCTTCGCCGCGAGCCACGGCGGGCTGAGCGAAGAAGAGCTCGACGGCGGCCTGCAGCTGCGCGCCGCGGACGGGGCCGCGGCCCTGCTCCAGGCACCGTGGCCGGTGGACGGCCGTCCCGGCCGCGGCGGCGACGCCTCATCCCGGCTGGCCTCCCTCGCTTCCCAGCCCCGGAGCATCGGCGCCGTCCTGGTCCGCCGGGGCGGGTACTCGGTGGCCGTGGTCAGCGGCGGAACCGTACTGGCCGCCAAGACGGGCACGCGCCACGTCCAGTCAAGGACAGCGGCCGGCGGCTGGTCCCAGCAGCGCTTTGCCCGGCGTCGCGCGAACCAGGCCGATGCCCTGGTGGAGGCCGTGGCGGACCATGCCGCCCGGATTTTCGCGGGTCACCGGATCGAGTACCTGGCGCCGGGCGGAGACCGGACCCTTGCCGGAGAGGTGCTCGCCGAGCCGGTGCTGCAGCAGTACGCCGCACTGGGGAGGCTTGCGTTCCTGGACGTCCCGGATCCACGCGCCGCAGTCCTGAAAAAGGCCGCCGCGGATTTGTGCGCGGTGCGGATCCTCGTGACGGATCCGCCGGTGTAGAACCGGCTACGGCGCAGCGGCCGGGGCGGCGCAACGGAAACCGACGTGGCTCATCCCGGTGTCCACCATCGGCGGGCGGCGGGCCGCGGGGCGGTAACGCAGGCAGTAGCTGTCGCCACACCCCCACTTCCAGAATCTGTGCACCAGGAAGGGCCGCAAGTACTGGTGAGTGATTTGCCCGCCGCCAGAAGGTCCTTCAACACCATCTGTTGACCCGCCTTCGGGAGACATGCCGCAGGCCAGTGCGATGGCTTCCACGAGGGTTGATTTTCCTGACCCGTTTTCGCCGACCAGGATGGTCGCGGACGTCAGATCGAGCCCTTGGTCCAGGACCTGGGCGACCGGTGCCAGGGCGGCCGGCCATTGACGGCGGTCGAGAACGTTTGCGGGATCCTCCGTCAGCCGTCGGATCGGATAGTTCAGGAGGGGTCATGCGGCCATTCTTGCGGCCCCAAAGAGGACCCAGATGTTCTGGGGTTCAGCGGCCACGATTGGAGCATCGTCAGCATTGGCCGTTACATTTATTGGACCGATGGATGACGAAGAAGATCTTGTGGGCGGCAACTCCACACGCGTGACCCGGGTGGGCAAGACCGTGCGGCGGAGTACCGGGCCATGGACGCCCGCCGTTCACGCGTTCCTCAATGCTCTCCGGGCCGCGGGCGTCACCGAAGTCCCCGAGGCTCTCGGCATCGACGAACATGGCCGGGAAATCCTCAGCTTCATGCCGGGCGACGCCGCACACTACCCGTTGTCGGACTGGGTGTGGGATCCGTCGATCCTGCACGACGCCGGGGTTCTGCTGCGGCGCATCCACGACGCCAGCGTTGGACTTGCCGGGGCGGACCTCCAGTGGCAATTGCCCACCCATCAACCGGCAGAAGTCGTGTGCCATAACGACGCCGCGCCGTACAACATGGTCTTCCGGGGCGGACGGCTGGCAGCGCTCATCGACTTTGATACAGCCTCGCCGGGCCCGAGAGTCTGGGACTTCGCCTACCTGGCGTACCGGCTCGTGCCGCTGGGAGAAAACGGTGGCGGAGCAGCCCCTGACGAGAATCAAAGATTGTCGCGGCTCGATGCCCTGATCATGGCCTATGGCCTCCCGTTTGAGCACCAGGAAGTCTTCGAAACCCTCGTGAACAGGCTCGACGAACTCGCGGAGTTCACGGACGGCCGCGCTGCAGCCACCGGACGAACAGATTTCCTCGACCATTCCGCTATGTACCGCCGCGATCGCGACAGCGTATCCGCGCTTGTCGCCGGGCCGGCTGTCGCTGTGGCCCCGGGAACGAGCCCGGCCGGAGCGCCGTTTCAGCAGCCGGTCAGGTGCCGCTTGGGCCGTTCCTGCCGGTAGAGGTAGCGGCCGGCTTCACGGAAACCGGCACGGGCGTACAGTTCCCGGGCTCCGGCATTGGAGGCCATCACCAACAGCCAGTAGCCCCTCATGCCGCGGCGTGATCCTTCACGCAGCAGCGCCTGCAGGATCCGGGCGGCATAGCCGCGCCGCCGCGCATCCGGCCGGGTCGCCATGCAGTACAGTCCGCCAGTGCCACCGGCAACGCCGGGAGGAATTGCAAGGCGTCCGACGGCGGCGGGCCCGCCGTCGTCGTCCCGCACGAGGGCGTACAGCGCGGGGCAGCCTGCCAGGATTTGCCGGGCGACAGCGAGGGCAGTTTCGTCGCCGCGGCCGTCCACGCCCCACCACAGCCGCAGCCACTCCGCGGAGGGCCCAGCGGAAATTTCGACGCCGCCGCCAGCCGCCGGCGAATCCGTGCCGCCGTCCCGGACCAGCACCAGGGTCTGGGACTGCCGGGTAAACCCTTCCTCGTCCAGTACGGCGTTGAGCGCCGCGTATCGTGGGTCCTCGAACACCTGGAAAATCAGCGGGAGCCGGCGGTCCCGGTACCAGAGGCGCGCCTCCCGGAGCCTGGCGAGCTGGCCGTGCGCGTCTCCGCCGGGTTCGCGGGGCCACACGGAGTTGGCCCGCTGGGTCACGCCGGAGGCCGCGCGGAGCACCCAGCCGCCGGACTCCTCCCGCTCGCCGGGAGGCCACGCGGCATCCATCAGCGCCTCAAGATCACGAAGTAGCGGATCTGCCATGTTATGCCACCCTTCCAAAACCAAAGGCTCCCCGGTTTCCCGGGGAGCCTTTCGTATCCAGCCTCAGGGCTACTCGGCCTTTTTGGCGTCTTCTGGCTTCGGCGCCGCCGCCGTCTTGGCTTCCGGCTTGAAGTCCACGCCGGCCTCCTTGCGCTGCTGCGCCGTGATCGGCGCGGGAGCCTGGGTCAGCGGGTCGAAGCCGCCGCCGGACTTCGGGAAGGCAATGACGTCGCGGATGGACTCGACGCCGGCCATCAGTGCCACCACGCGGTCCCAGCCGAAGGCGATGCCGCCGTGGGGAGGCGCGCCGAACTTGAAGCCCTCGAGCAGGAAGCCAAACTTGGTCTGGGCATCCGCCTTGTCCAGGCCCATCAACTCGAAGACCCGTTCCTGGACATCGGCCTGGTGGATACGGATGGAGCCGCCGCCGATTTCATTGCCGTTGCAGACGATGTCGTAGGCATAGGACAGCGCCGATTCGGGATCCTTATCGAAGCTGTCCATGAACTCGGGCTTGGGCGACGTGAACGCGTGGTGCACCGCGGTCCACTGCCCCGCACCGACGGCGACGTCGCCGGAAGCGACAGCCGCTGCGGCGGGTTCGAACATCGGGGCGTCCACGACCCAGCAGAAAGCCCAGTCGGCCGGGTTGATGAGGCCGGTGCGGTGGCCGATCTCCACGCGGGCGGCACCGAGCAGGGCACGGGACGGGGTCTTCTCTCCGGCGGCGAAGAAGATGCAGTCGCCCGGCTTGGCGCCGACGGCGTCGGCCAGTCCGGAACGCTCGGTCTCGGTGAGGTTCTTGGCCACGGGGCCGGTGAGTTCGCCGTCCTCCTTAAAGAGCACATAGGCCAGGCCCTTGGCGCCGCGCTGCTTGGCCCATTCCTGCCAGGCATCGAGCGCCCGGCGGGCCTGGGAGGCTCCGCCCGGCATCACGACGGCGCCGACGTAGGGTGCCTTGAAGACGCCGAAGTTGGTGTCCTTGAAGAATTCGGTGAGCTCGGTGAGTTCCAGCCCGAAGCGCAGGTCCGGCTTGTCCGAGCCGTAGCGGGCCATGGCGTCGTGGTAGGTGATGCGCTGGATCGGCGTCGGGATTTCGACGTCGATCAGCTTCCACAGTGCCTTGACGATGCTTTCGCCGAGCCGGATGATGTCATCCTGCTCAACGAAGCTGGCTTCGATGTCGAGCTGGGTGAACTCCGGCTGGCGGTCCGCGCGAAAGTCCTCATCGCGGTAGCAGCGGGCGATCTGGTAGTACTTCTCGAAACCGCCCACCTGCAGGAGCTGCTTGAACAGCTGCGGGGACTGCGGAAGCGCATACCAGGAACCCGGCGCCAGGCGGGCGGGGACCACGAAGTCGCGGGCGCCTTCCGGCGTCGAGCGTGTCAGCGTGGGGGTTTCGATCTCGACGTAGCCGTCCCGGTGGAGCAGTTCGCGGGCCACGCGATTGGCCTCCGAGCGCAGGCGCAGGTTGCGGGCGGGGCCGGGGCGGCGCAGGTCCAGGTAGCGGTGCTTGAGGCGTGCTTCCTCGCCTACTTCGACGTGCTCGTCGATCTGGAACGGCAGCGGATCGGAGGTGTTGAGGATGGTGACCTTCTCGGCCATGACCTCGATCTCGCCGGTGGCCAGTGCCGGGTTCCCGTTCCCCTCGGGGCGCCGGGAAACGGTGCCGGTGATCTGCAGCACGTACTCGTTGCGCAGTCCGTGGAAGACTTCCTCTTCACGGACGACCACCTGGGCGACGCCCGAAGCGTCGCGAAGGTCAACGAAGGCGACACCACCGTGATCACGACGCCGGCCGACCCAGCCGGCGAGGGTTACGGTTTGTCCAATGTGCTCGGAGCGAAGGGATCCGAGGTCATGTGTGCGCAGCACAGCACGCCTTTCTGAAGAAGACAGAGGGAAAACATTACTCATGTTCAGGAGGACCGCTACAGGAACGATCCCGTTCGAGTTTACCCGGTGGCGGCCGCCCCGCCGCCAGGCCGGGCAGGCGGCCGGCTCAGGCCTTGAGGACCCTGACGATCAGGTCGTCCTCGGACGGTGCCCAACTGGCCGGATCGGCGTCGACCTGCTCGCCGGAGCGGATGTCCTTGACCTGGTGCTTGCCCTCGTCGTCGGTAAACCAGACGAAGGGGATGCCGCGCCGGTCGGCGAACTTGATCTGCTTGCCGAACTTCTCGGCCTTCGCGGCAACCTCGGTGGCGATGCCGCGGCTGCGCAGCGCCGCCGCGACATCCTGCGCCGCACCCCAGCTGTCGTCGGTGTTGAGCGCCACCAGCACGGCGGTGGGCACGGACCTCGTCGCCCTGGCGAGGTCCTGGCTGAGGATTCGGGAGACCAGCCGGGTCACGCCGATCGAGAGGCCGACGCCGGGGAACGTGCGGTTGCCCTTGCTGGCGAGGGCGTCATAGCGCCCGCCGGAGCAGATCGAGCCGAGCTGCTCGTGGCCCACCAGGACGGTTTCCACCACGGTGCCGGTGTAATAGTCCAGGCCGCGGGCGATGCTAAGGTCCGCCACGACTTTGCCGGGGGCGCGCTGGACGGCGGCGGCAATGACCTGCTCCAGCTCGTTGAGGCCTTCCTCGAGCAGGTCATTGCTGACCCCCAGAGCCCGGACCTGCGCCGCGAAGGAGGTGTCTTCGGTGCGGATCGAGGCGAGCTTCAGCGCGGCCTGGGCCTGGTCCTCGGTGGCGCCGAGCTCGGATTTGAGCAGTTCTGCAACCTTGGCGGGGCCGATCTTCTCGAGCTTGTCGATGCTGCGCAGCACGCCTGCGGTGTCGGTGAGGCCTATGCCGTTGTAGAAGCCTTCGGCCAGCTTGCGGTTGTTGATCCTGAGCAGGAAGTCCGGGATCGGCAGGGCGTTGAGGGCCTCGGCGATCACGAGCGCAATTTCGACGTCGTAGCGGAACGGCAGTTCGCCGTCGCCCACGACGTCGATGTCCGCCTGGGTGAACTCGCGCGCCCGGCCCTCCTGCGGACGCTCGCCGCGCCAGACCTTCTGGATCTGGTAGCGGCGGAACGGGAAGGCGAGGTAGCCGGCGTTTTCCACAACGTACCGGGCGAAAGGCACGGTGAGGTCAAAGTGCAGGGCCAGAGCATGCGGATCCCCCTTGGCTGCTGTTCCGGCGTTCCCGCCGTCGCCTTCCTCATCCTGGAGTCGGCTCAGGCCGTAGACCTCTTTGTCGATCTCTCCCTTGCGCAGCAGCTGCCCGACGGTTTCCACGGCACGGGTTTCGATCGAGGAGAAGCCGTGGAGTTCAAAAATCCGGCGCAGGGTGTCCAGCACATGCAGTTCCACCAGCCGCTCCTCGGGAAGCCACTCGGGGAATCCGGACAGGGAGGCTGTGCGTGCCATGGTGGAATTTTCTCCTCAGGTAACGCCGGCCGGGGGCAATTGCGCCGCGAACTGTTCCGAAACGGGCTGTCCGAAACGTGGGGCAGATAGGCGGCAGACCGGCCAGTCGTGCATAAACTGTGTGCGGCAGTCAGTTTATGCTTTCGGCGCGTGCATCTCTAATGCAGCCGGGCGCTGCAGGATTGCCGGCAGTGTTACAGCTGAACCCACGACGGCGCCCGGCGCCCGTTCCGGTGTCGGCCCTACAACCAGGAGGACTTTTGGCGGCCAGTTCACGGAGCGCCCGCGACGCCAAGCGGCGCGTCCAGCAGATGGAAGCTAAGCGCGAGCTTCGCCGCGAGCAGGACAAGCGCCGCAAACGCGACAGCGTCCTCGCCGTTGGCGCGGGAACGGCAGCCATCGTGGCCGCCCTTGTCCTCCAGCTGACGGTTTTCTCCGCCAATCCCACGGAGGATGAATACGCAGCGACGCAGGCCGGACTGACCTCCCCGTCCGCCACGCCGTCGGCCAGTCCGACCAACGGCGAGAACATCCCCAGGCCGGAGACGGCGGCCGGCACGACCCTCAGCGGCGAGCTCAAGCTCAGCAGCGGCGCGCTCGGCGTCGAACTGGACGGCACGAAGGCCCCGCAGGCTGCAGCCGTCTTCAAATCCCTCGCGGATCAGGGCTTCTACGCCGGCCTCAGCTGCCACCGGCTCACCACGGCCGAGACGTTCGGGGTACTGCAGTGCGGCTCCAAGGGCGGCGACGGCAGCAGCGACCCGGCTTACACCTGGGGACCGCTGGAAAACACGCCGGCGGACAACAGCTACCCGGCCGGAACCATCGCCGTCGCACGCACAGGGGGAAACGCCTACGGCAACGGCACGCAGTTCTTCATCGTGTACAAGGACACCGTCATTCCGGCAGACGCCGCGGGCGGGTACACGGTGGTGGGCAAGGTGACCTCCGGCCTGGATGTGGTGGCCGGCATCGCCGCCGCCGGCCTTAAACCGGGTGAGAACACCACAGACGGCGCACCTGTTGAACCAGTCACGATAGACTCGTTCTCTCTGAAGTAACCAGCCGTTGCCCCCGTGGGCGCGGCCCCGGTATTTCCCTCCAAGCGAAAGACTTCTAGCGGTGACAGACAGTCAGAAATCCGACGAAACAGTGTCAGCAGCAGCTGCCAACGAGACCGAAGCCGAGGCTTCTGTGACAACGCAGGCGACAGACACTCCCACAATGACGGCAGCGGAAGCCGTGACGGCCGAGGTGCCTGAGGCACCGGCCGCTGCTCCTCAGGCTCCGGCCGAGGTGCCCGAGGCTCCGGCCGAGGAGACCGCACCCGAGGCACCGGCCGCTGCTCCTCAGGCTCCGGCCGCTCCGGCCGCAGCGCGTCCCGCGCCTTCGCCGGCCGCGTTTGCCGCCCGGCCCAAGGCAATGCCTGCGCCCGCCGCCCCGGCAGCCGCCCCGGCTCCTGTGTCCTCCGCTGCCTCGCTCGCCGAAGCCGCCCGCTGGGGCCGCGTCGAAGGCGACGGCCACGTGTTCCTGACCGTGGACGGCACCGAATACCCCGTCGGCCAGTACCCGGATGTCAGCAATGACGAAGCCCTTGGCTACTTCGCCCGGAAGTACGACGACGTCATCGCACAGATTGTCCTGCTGGAACAGCGCGTCAACTCCAAGGCGCCCACCACGGATATGCAGAAGACCGTCACCCACCTCCGCGAGCAGCTGGCCGAGCGGAACATGGTGGGCGATCTCCGCTCCGCCGAGTCCCGCCTCGACTCCCTGGCCGCTCAGATCACCGGGCTTGAGAAGGCAGAGAAGGCCGAACACGACGCCGTCCGCGCCGCCGAATTGGCGGCCCGTGAAGCAATCGTTGCCGAGGCCGAGGAGATCGCCGGGCACGACCCGGCGCAGATCCAGTGGAAGACCTCCAGCGCCCGGATGAACGAACTCTTCGAGAGCTGGAAGACCGCCCAGAAGAGCGGCGTCCGGCTTGGCCGCAGCAACGAAGACGCCCTCTGGAAGCGTTTCCGCGCAGCCCGCACGGTATTTGACCGGCACCGCCGAGCGTACTTCTCCCAGCTGGACAGCAACAACTCGACGGCCAAGGCCGCCAAGGAAAAGCTGATCACCGAGGCGGAAGCCCTCTCCGCCTCGACCGACTGGGGCTTCGCGGCCGGCGAATACCGCCGCCTGATGGACCAGTGGAAGGCCTCCCCGCGCGCCAGCCGCAAGGACGATGACGCCCTCTGGGCACGTTTCCGCGCCGCGCAGGACGTCTTCTTCACGCATCGACAGGCGGCCAACGACGAGATCGACCAGGAATACGGCGCGAACCTCGTGGTGAAGGAAGCCCTGTTGGTGGAAGCCAACGAGCTGCTGCCCATCAAGGACCTCGCAGCCACGAAGAAGGCGCTCCAGTCCGTCCGCGACCGCTGGGAAGAGGCCGGCAAGGTTCCGCGCGCCGATATGGGCCGGACCGAGGCGGGGCTGCGGAAGGTCGAAGACGCCGTTCGCCACGCCGAGGATGAGAACTGGAAGCGGTCCAATCCGGAGACGAAGGCCCGCACCAACAGTGCTCTGACCCAGCTCGAATCGGCTATTGCCGGACTCCGGGATGACCTGGCCAAGGCCGAGAAGGCAGGCGACCAGCGCAAGATTAAGGCCGCCCAGGAAGCCCTCGAAGCCCGCGAAGCCTGGCTGGAACAGCTCGAGAAGTCGGCGAGCGAGCTCTCCTAACAGCCTCTCTTTCAAGACCCGCAGGCCCCGATTCGGTTATCCACATGACCGGGACGGGGCCTGTCTTGTTGGCCCGGGGCACGGCACGATGGCAGAATGGCCATCCCGTCCGGTTCCCCCGCCCCTCCTCCCCCTGCTGCTCCCGGCAGCTTTGAGGCGCACGGCACGGCGGTGCGCCCGGCCCTTGCCTCTGCGCCGGATCCGCCGCCCGGCGAGCTCTACTCCCCGGGTGCGCTGTTCTCCTGGCCTGAGTTGCAGGCAATGGCGTCCGACGGCGTGCTGACGCAGCTGTACCAGCGCGGATACCTGCCGCCCGGGGCCCGGCCCACTCCACAGCTCCGGGCCCGCGCCGCCGCCGTCCTGATCCGCCCGGGAATCCGCCAGCGGGTGGTGGCCGGAAGGATGACGGCGGCCTGGATCTACGGCTGCGCTCCGGAGCCGGACCGCCTCGCCCTGCTGGTCGATGCCAGCCGGAGAATCTCCGGCCTGAGGTCCACGCGCGGCTGCACCTTCCACGAGGTGAGGCTCGAGCCGTTCGACGTCGTGAGCCTGGGCGGGCTGATGGTGTCCAGCCCGTTGCGGACCGCCGTTGACATCGCCCTGCACGTGGACGCCGAACGGGCCGTGCCGGCACTGGGCGCCCTCCTGGGACGCCCTGAGCTGGGCCTGGGGCTAAGGCTGATCGCCGTCGCCGTGGATGCCACGCCGAGGCTGCCGCACAAGAGGGCAGCCCTGGAAAAGCTCGCTTCCGTCCAGGCCGTTCGGGCGCATGCCCTTCAGGCGCAGGCCGGGCAGGCACCCTAGCTGCGCCGCCGGTTCCCGGTGGTGCGGTAGACGTCGAACACGCCGTCGATGCGGCGGACGGCGCTGAGCACGTGGCTGAGGTACTTAGGGTCGCCCATCTCGAAGGCAAACTTGGAGATCGCCACACGATCCGTGGACGTATGAACGCTGGCCGCAAGGATGTTGACGTGGTTCTCCGAGAGGATCCGGGTGACGTCGGAGAGCAGGGACTTGCGGTCCAGCGCCTCCACCTGTATTTCCACCAGGAACACGCTCAATTGGGTGGGTGCCCAGTCGACGTCCACGATCCGGTCCGGCTGCTCCAGCAGGCCCGAAACATTGGTGCAGTCCGTCCGGTGCACGGAGACGCCGGAGCCGCGCGTGACGAAGCCGAGGATCGGATCCGGCGGCACGGGAGTGCAGCAGCGGGCCAGTTTGACCCAGACGTCGTCCACGCCGCGGACCACCACGCCGGAATCCGAATACCGGGCCTTGGTGACCTGGGTGGGGATGGAAACCTCGGTGAGGTCGTCTTCGGGGGTATCGTTCCCGCCGAGGCTCTCCACAAGGCGTTCCATCACGGACTGGGCGGAGGTATGGCCGTCGCCCACCCCCGCGTAGAGTCCGGAAATGTCGACGTACTTGAAGTCCTCGGCGATCGCGGCGAGGGCATCGTGTGTCATGAGCCGCTGCAGCGGCAGGTTCTGCTTGCGCATGGCCTTGGTCAGCAAATCCTTGCCGCGGTCGATCGACTCTTCGCGGCGCTCCTTGCTGAACCACTGCCTGATCTTGTTGCGGGCGCGGGCGCTCTTGACGAAGTGCTGCCAGTCCTGGCTGGGCCCGGCGCCTTCGGCCTTGGAGGTGAAGATCTCCACCCAGTCGCCGTGGTTCAGTTCGCTGTTGAGTGGAACGAGCTTGCCGTTGACGCGCGCACCGATGGTCCGGTGGCCCACCTCGGTGTGAACCGCATAGGCGAAGTCCACCGGTGTGGAGCCCGCGGGCAGGGCCATGACCTCGCCCTTGGGGGTGAAGACGAACACTTCCCGGGCATTGATTTCAAAGCGCAGCGAGTCGAGGAACTCGCCGGGGTCGGAGGTCTCCTGCTGCCAGTCGACGAGGGACCGCAGCCAGCCCATATCGCCGTCACGCGGGCTTCCGGGTCCGGCGGCCGCCCGGTTCGGCTGGTCCTTGTACTTCCAGTGCGCGGCGACGCCGTATTCGGCGCGCCGGTGCATCTCGTGGGTGCGGATCTGGATTTCCACCGGCTTGCCGCCCGGGCCAATCACGGTGGTGTGCAGCGACTGGTACATGTTGAACTTCGGCATCGCGATGTAGTCCTTGAACCGGCCCGGCAGCGGGTTCCAGCGCGAGTGCATGGCCCCGAGGGCCGCGTAACAGTCCCGAACCGAATCCACGAGGACGCGGACTCCCATCAGGTCGTTGATGTCGTCGAAGTCTTTGTCCCGGACGATCATCTTCTGGTAAATCGAGTAATAGTGCTTCGGCCGCCCCGTGATGGTGGCCTTAATTTTGGCGTCGCGCAGATCGTCGGTGATCTGGTTGCGGATAACGCTCAGGTTCTTTTCGCGCTCCGGGGTCCGGTCCCCCACCATCCGCACGATTTCCTCGTAGACCTTCGGATACAGCGCAGCGAAAGAGAGGTCTTCGAGTTCCCACTTGATCGTGTTCATGCCGAGCCGGTGGGCCAGCGGGGCGAAGATCTCAAGAGTCTCGCGGGCCTTACGAGCCGAGGACTCCGCGGAGACGAAGCGCCAGGTGCGGGCGTTGTGCAGCCGGTCCGCAAGCTTGATCATCAGCACGCGGATATCCTTGGCCATCGCCACGACCATCTTGCGCACGGTTTCGGACTGGGCGGCCTCGCCGAAACTGACCTTGTCCAGCTTGGTGACGCCGTCGACCAGCATGGCGACTTCCGGCCCGAACTCGGCCTTGAGATCGGCTAGCGTATAGGAGGTGTCCTCCACTGTGTCGTGCAGCAGGGCCGCGGCGAGCGTGGTGCCGCTGAGGCCCAGTTCGGCGAGGATGGTGGCCACGGCCACCGGGTGCGTGATGTAAGGATCGCCGCTCTTGCGCTTCTGGCCGCGGTGGCACCCTTCCGCGACGACGAAGGCGCGCTGGATGAGGTCGAAGTCTTCCTTGGGGTTGTTGGCCCGGACTGTCCGCAGCAGCGGCTCCAGAATCGGCGAGTACGCGGGGGCGCCGCGGCCTGTCAGCCGGGCAAGCCGGGACCGGGTGCGTTCACGCCGGCCGGGGAAGGTGGGCCGGGCTCCCGAACTGTCAACGGGGACCGGCGGATCGGCACGTCCGGGAGCCACCACACCAGTCTGCGAACCCTGGCCGGGACCCTTATCCGCTGGTACTGAAGGCACCGGCGTCGAACGTTCTTCCAATGGAGCACCTCTCACAACCCGTTAATTATTCAAGTCTATTCCCGCAGCAGGATACTTCGATAACCCGCGCGGATACGAAGACGGGCCGGAGAGCATCATGAATGACGATCTCCGGCCCGCAGGTCCGGTTCAGGTGGTACCCGTTCAGGGGCTACCGTTGCCGCCTAGGCCGTGGCGGGCGCTTCCGATGAGGCGTTCCTGGCTGCCGTCTCTGCGCGGCGCTGCTCCACCCGATGGGCCTGCTTGACCAGGTCAGGTTCGTTCCGGCGCAGCCAGGCGTAGAGCGGGGCCGCGATGAAGATCGTCGCCGCCGTTCCGATCAGGATGCCCACAAACAAGGCCAGCGAGAGGTCTCGCAATGTCCCGGCGCCCAGCAGACCCGCACCGATGAAGAGGATCGCGCCGACCGGAAGAATTGCCACCATCATGGTGTTGATGGAGCGGACCAACGTCTGGTTGACGGCCAGGTTGACTTCCTCACCGAACGTGCGGCGCGTGGAGACCTGAAGATCCGCGGTGTTTTCGCGGATCTTATCGAACACCACCACGGTGTCGTACAGCGAGTAGCTGAGCACCGTCAGGAATCCGATGATGGCCGACGGCGTCACCTCGAAGTCGCTGAGGGAATACACCCCCGCGGTGATGAACATGGTCACCAGCATGCCGACGATCGCCGAGAGCGACATCTTCCAGGTCCGGAAGTACAGGGCCATCAGGATCGCCGCGAGCACAACGAAGATGACAAGTCCCAGCAGCGCCTGCTTGGTGACGTCGGCGCCCCAGGTGGGTCCGACGAAGGTCGAGGTCACCTCATTGTCCGTGACACCGTACGCAGTGGTCAGACCCTCTTTGATCCGGAGCGTCTCCTCGTCGGTGAGCTTGTCCGTCTGGATCCGCATCGTGTTGCCGGCGACGTTCGCGACGCGCGGGATGCTGCCGGGGACAACGTCCTCGACCGCCTTCTCGCCCAGGGTCGTGTCCGTCGTCTTGACGTTTGAGACCGTGAACTCCGAGCCGCCGCGGAACTCGATGCCGAGGTTGAAGCCGCCCTTGGCGACCGGGAGCAGGATCGAGAGTGCGACGGCGACGGCGGCAATCAGGAACCAGATTTTCTTGGAAGCGACGAAGTCGTACGAGCGCTTGCCGGTGTAAAGCTCGTTACCGAAATTGGCGAAACTGGCCATTTACTTGCCCTCCTTGGACGCGCTCTTGGACGATCCGGCAAGCTGTTCCTGTCGTTCCACGAGGCGTCGTTCTGCAATGGTCATCCGGCGTTCGGCTTCAGCCGTGGCACCGGTGTTCTTGGCGCGTACCGCAACCGCGGGCCGGTCCTCCGGAGCGCGGAACCGGCCTGCACCCCGGTACAGGGGAACAACGCCGAGACGCTTCGGATCCAGACCCGAGAGCGGATGGCCTTCACCGAAGAACTTGGTGCGGGCCAGCATCTGGAGGGTCGGGTGGGTGAACATAAAGACGACGATGAGGTCGGCGATCGCGGTCAGGCCGAGGGTGAAGGCGAATCCGCGGACGTTGCCCACTGCCACGAAGTACAGCACCAGGGCGGCCAGCAGGTTCACGGCCTTGGATGCCAGCACGGTCCGCTTGGCACGCTTCCAGCCATTCTCGACAGCCGAGACCAGGCCGCGGCCTTCACGGAGCTCATCACGGATTCGTTCGAAGTACACGATGAACGAGTCCGCTGTCTGGCCGATGGCCACGATGATGCCCGCGACGCCGGCGAGGGACAGACGGTAGTTCTCGGTCCAGCCCAGGATGGCGATGGCCAGGTACGTGATGGCACCGGCGACGATGAGTGAGGCGACGGTGACGAGGCCGAGTGCCCGGTACTGGATCAGCGAATAGACCACCACGAGAAGCAGGCCGATCAGTCCGGCCAGCATGCCCATGCGGAGCTGCTCACCGCCGAGGGTGGCCGAGATCTGCTGTTCGCTCTGGATCTCGAAGCTGATCGGCAATGCCCCGAAACGCAGCTGGTCCGACAGGGCTTTGGCGGACTGCTCGGTGAACCCGCCGGTGATCTGCGGGCGGCCGTCGGTGATGACGGCGAGCGAACGCGGTGCCGAGATGACCTGGTCATCGAGGACGATGGCGAACTGGGCCTTCGGGTCCGAACCGCCCTGGCCGCCACCGGCGACGTAGAACTGGTAAAGGCGTTCGGTGACTTCCTTGAACTTGGCGGTGCCGGCGTCGTCGAACTGGATGTTCACAGCCCACTCGTTGGTCACCGCGCCCTGCGCGCCGCGCTGCAGCTGGAACGTGGAACCCTTGATGTTGGAGCCCTTGACCTCAACCGGACCAAGGATGTACTTGATCGCGGGCGAGTTGGCGGACGCCGGTTCGCAGGTGACCAGGGGCTTGGCGGGGTCGGAGCGTTCCTGCTTGTCCTGGGACGGGTTGTCACAGTCGAGCGTCTCGAACCTCTTGTAGACGTCGGCGGTGATCCAGTTCTCATCGCTGCTGTTGGCGGGCTCCGCGGTGGGCTTGGGCAGCTGGTCTTCCGGGGTCAATGACTCCGCGGGGACTGCTGCGCCGGGGCCGGCCTGGAGGACCGGCCGGAAGTTCATGTCTGCGGAGGCCTGGATCAGCGCGCGGGTTTCCTTGGAGGGGGTTCCGGGGAGGCTGACGACGACGTTCCGGCCGGACTGCGTGCTGATTTCAGCTTCCGCAACGCCCGAGCCGTCCACGCGCTGGCGGATGATCGCCACGGCCTGGTTGAGCTGCTCTTCGTTGATGTCCGAACCACCCTCGACCTTGGGCGCCAGGATCATCTGGGTGCCGCCTTCAAGGTCCAGGGCGAGCTTAGGAGCCCAGCTCGCCTGGCCGGCAATGTTGCCGCCCGCCAGGAGAGCAGTCAAGACGGCGAGAATTACGCCAAGCCAGACCAGCACCCTGAGGGCTGTGTTTTTGGGGCCAGTTCGTGCCATTGTCGATCTTTCTTCTATTGACGGAGGGAACGTCGGTGCGGGCCGTGAGACCCGCACCGACGGATGCCCGCAGCAGTTACTACGCGGGATAGCTCAAAGGGCAGACTAGCTGCCTTTCTTGCCTTCGTCATTGAGGCGGCGCATGGTTTCGTCAGGAGTTTCGTTGCGCGGAGTTTCGTTGACGGGAGCTGAGCTGTCCGTCTTCTCGATGGTCAGCGAGGATGCGTCGTCGGGAACGACCGCGGGCTCCTCGTCCACGGCTACCGGCTCAACGATCTTGGTGACTGCCTGACGGTGCACCGTCGCGGTGTTGCCCGGGGAGAGTTCCAGCAGGACCTTGTTCTCGTCGTCGTCGATCTCGACGATGCGGCCATACAGGCCGAAGCTCGTCATGACCTCCACACCCGGGGCAAACTGTGACTGCAGCGTGGCTGCCTGTTCCTTGGTCTTCTTGTTGCGGCGGAACATCATGAAGACGAAAAGTCCAAGCATGACGAACAGCAGGATGTTCATTGGATCCACGGGGAAAATTCCATTCTGTACTTGCATAGCTGGTCATCGGCAACGTCTGCTTCGCTCCGGGCCAACCGGGCGGCCGATGCCCCCGGACAGCACCCGGGCAGCGAACCTGTCAGAAGAGACTGCCAGAAAATCAATGCCCAGCCCACGGCGGCCGGATGGGTGCCGCGCACAGAAACAAAGACCCGAACGTGCCGAGCGTCATTCCAGTCTAAAGGGAAAAGGCCACCGGGTGGTGCTATTGACTGTTACGGATCCATTCCGGCCCGGCTTGTTCCCCCGGGCCGTCCGCCATGCCCGGCTCCAGTTCCTCGGCCTGAAAGAGCTCTAGGGGGTCCTGGCTGAAGATCCCCGGCGGGACCGCGAATCCGAGGTGGGTCCACGCCGGGGCCAGGGCAATCCGGCCGCGCGGTGTGCGGCCCAGCAGTCCTTCGCGGACCAGGTACGGCTCGGCGACGGTTTCCACCGTCTCGGTCTCTTCACCGACGGCGATCGCGAGCGTGGACAGGCCCACCGGTCCCCCGCCGAATTTGGTGATGAGCGCCTCGAGGACGGCACGGTCCAGCCGGTCGAGGCCGCGCTTGTCCACCTCATACATGTCCAGCGCCGCGGAGGCGGCGCGCGCGTCGATCTGTTCGATGCCGTGCACCAGGGCCCAGTCCCGGACGCGCCGCAGGAGGCGGTTGGCGATACGGGGTGTGCCGCGGGACCGTCCGGCGATCTCGCTGAACCCGGCGGAGTTGACCTTGAGGTCCAGCAGTCCGGCGGAGCGCCGGAGCACGAGTTCCAGTTCTGCAACGGAGTAAAACTCGAGGTGGCCGGTGAAGCCGAAGCGGTCCCGGAGCGGCCCGGGCAGGAGTCCGGCCCGGGTGGTGGCACCGACCAGGGTGAAGGGCGGCAGCTCGAGCGGAATGGCTGTGGCGCCGGCGCCCTTGCCGACTATGATGTCGACGCGGAAATCTTCCATCGCCATGTACAGCATTTCCTCGGCAGGCCGGGACATGCGGTGGATCTCGTCGAGGAAGAGAACCTCACCCTCGGAGAGCGAGGACAGAATGGCGGCCAGGTCTCCGGCGTGCTGGATGGCCGGGCCGCTGCTGATCCGCAGCGGGGCGTTCATCTCGGCCGCAATGATCATGGACAGCGTCGTCTTGCCCAGGCCCGGCGGGCCGGAGAGCAGCACATGGTCCGCGCTGCGTCCGCGCATGCGGGAGGCCTCCAGCACGAGGGAGAGCTGCTTGCGGACCCGGTGCTGGCCGACGAAGTCGTGCAGGTTCTTGGGCCTGAGGGCGGCTTCGATAACGCGCTCCTCCGGTTCCTCTCCCCCGGCCACGAGTGACGGCTCAGCCACGGGAGCCTACCCTGTTTCCGGCGCGTGCGCCGTCCTGGCCCAGCCAGCGGAGGGTGGCGCGCAGGATCTCGGCCACATTGCCCTTCCCGGCGAGTTCGGGTGAGTCGGCGAGGGACTTGTCAATGCTGGTGACGGCATCCTTTTCGGACCAGCCGAGGCTCGTCATGGCGGCGACCACCTGCGGTTTCCAGACGGCTTCCGAGGATGCCACCGGGGCCGCGGCGCCTGCGGTCCCGTGCGGAACGAGCTTTCCGGCCAGCTCCAGCACGATCCGGCCCGCGACCTTTGGCCCGATCCCGGGCACCATGGTGAACGCCTTGCCGTCGCCGGAGTGCGCGGCGACGCGGATGGCTTCGGGTTCGTGGACGGCCAGTACGGCCAGGGCCAGCCGGGGGCCCACGCCGCTGACGCTAAGGAGCACGTCGAAGACCTCGCGTTCGTCATCGCTGCCAAAGCCGAAGAGGGTCAGGGAGTCCTCACGCACGATCAGGGAGGTGAAGAGCTTCCCCTCCTCGCCCACGCGGAGCCTGCTGAGGGTCTGCGGCGTGGCGTTCACGCTCATGCCGGCACCATTGAGGTCGATCACGGCGGAGGACAGACCGACGTGCGCTACGGGTCCGCGGAGAAAACTGATCAAAGCCGGGCTCCTGAAATACTGCCGGCAAACGCCGGCTATCGAACATATCTACGAATATCCTACCAAGCTCTGCGGCGGCACAGCCGGACATTCAGCCTGAACGGCGCGCTTTCGCCTCGGCGTCCGCCCAGGCGCGCTGGGCCGGGGTCAGCGACTGGCTGCCCGCTGCGGTAGTGACTGCGCCCTTGGTGGAAATCCCGCTGCCGGCCCGCCAGGCGTGCGTGATGGCCAGCGCCAGGGCGTCGGCGGCGTCTGCCGGGCGGGGCGGGGTGTCGAGCCGCAGGATCTTGGTGACCAGTTTGGTGACAGCGTCCTTGTTGGACGTTCCGCTGCCCGTGACGGCGGCCTTGACTTCCGACGGCGTGTGCAGCGCCACCGGGATGCCGCGCCGGGCAGCGGCGGCGATCACCACGCCGGAAGCCTGGGCGACCCCCATCACCGTGCTGACATTGAGTTGCGAAAAGACGCGTTCGACGGCGAGGACGTGCGGTTCATACTTGTCCAGCCACTCATCGATCGAGGTGGCGATCACCAGCAGGCGCCGGTCCAGGCTCTCCTCGGGAGGGGTTCCGACGACGCCGAACGCCACCAGGGTGGCGCGGCGGTTACGCTCGACGTCCACGACGCCGATTCCGCAGCGGGTGAGGCCCGGATCGACGCCAAGGACGCGAAGGGTCACTCGGCTTCCAGGGCGGCCTGTACGTCGTCGCTGAGGTCGGCGTTGCTGTAGACGTTCTGGACGTCGTCGAGTTCTTCCAGCGCGTCCACGAGCTTCATGAACTTCTTGGCACCCTCGAGGTCCAGCGGAACCTCCATGGAGGGCACAAACTCGGCTTCGTCGGAGTCGTACTCGATGCCCGCTTCCTTGAGCGCATCGCGGATGGCCTGGAGGTCGGTCGGCTCGGAGTGGATCTCGAAGCTGTCGCCGTTGTCCTTGACTTCCTCGGCGCCGGCGTCGAGCACGGCCATCAGGACGTCGTCCTCGGTCAGGCCGTTCTTCGGCAGCGACACAACACCCTTACGGGAGAAGAGGTAGCTGACCGAACCGGGATCAGCGATGGTCCCGCCGTTGCGGGAGATGGCGAGGCGGACTTCCGAGGCAGCACGGTTCTTGTTGTCCGTGAGGCACTCGATCAGCAACGCCGAGCCCTGCGGTCCGCGGCATTCGTACATGATCTCGGTGTAGTCCACGACTTCACCGGTGAGGCCCGCGCCGCGTTTGATGGCGCGGTCGATGTTGTCAGCGGGAACCGAGGTCTTCTTGGCCTTCGTGACGGCAAGTTCCAGGCCCGGGTTGCCGGCAAGGTCCGGGCCGCCCATACGGGCGGCGACTTCGATGTTCTTGATCAGCTTGGCGAACGACTTGGCCCTGCGGCTGTCGAGGATGGCCTTCTTGTGCTTGGTCGTCGCCCATTTGGAGTGGCCTGACATGCTTTACGCTTCTCCTCTGATCATTCGAATAAACAGTTCGTGCACACGCTTCTCCCCCGTCACTTCCGGGTGGAAGGAGGTGGCCAGCAGCTTGCCGGAGCGCACAGCAACAATTCTAGCCGTCCCGGCCAACGCCTCGGGGTGGGACGCCCTGGAGGGTTCCACTGTGGCCAGGACCTCCACGCCGTCCCCGACACGCTCCACCCAGGGTCCGCGGATGAAGACCGCATGGACTGGGGCCACGCCGTGCTCCGTGGCGCTGAACTCGAGGCCCTTGAAGTCGAGATCCGTTTCGAAGGACTCGCGCTGCCGGCCAAAGGCGTTGCGCCGCACCGTGATGTCCAGGCCGCCGAAGGTCTGCTGCGGGTTGCCGGCAAGGTCCCTGGCCGGGTCGGTGATCTCGTCCGCGAGCAGGATCATGCCGGCGCACGAGCCGTAGGCCGGCAGCCCGGCCTGGAGTCGTTCGCGCAGCGGTTCCCGGAGCCCGAAGATCCGGGACAGCTTGTCAATGGTGGTTGATTCGCCGCCGGGAATGATGAGGCCATCGAGGCCATCGAGTTCGGCGGGGCGCCGGACGCCGATGCCCGTGGCGCCGGCTGCTTCCACCGCGTGCAGGTGTTCGCGGAAATCGCCCTGGAGTGCCAGCACGCCGATGCGCAGGCCTGCACCCGCGCGGGAAGGAAGCGCAGAAAAGGGGTTGGTCATCCGACCAGCATAGTGGCCGGAACCCCGCCGGCACCGCAGCCGGCAGGCTTCCATGCCGCCGCTGGGATATATTACAAAGCATGTTTTACTTCAGTGTTCCGCTCGGCAAGCTCGTCCGCCGGATCTCCCGGCTCAGGGGCGGAGGCTCTGCCCTTCCCGGGCTGGTAGTCGAAAAAATCGACCCCGGCTTCATGCGGAGGACACTGTCCACGCTGCCCATCGGCGTCGCCGTCGTCAGCGGTACGAACGGCAAAACGACCACCACAAAGATGGTGGTGGAACTGCTCGAGAGCCAGGGCCTGAAAGTGTTCACCAACCGCACGGGCAGCAACTTCACCCGCGGCGTGGCGGCCGCCCTGCTGGGGGAGGTGGACTGGCGCGGCCGGCTGAGCGCCGACGTCGCCGTGCTGGAGCTGGACGAAGCCCACGCCGTACACTTCGTCAACCAGGTGCCGCCGCGCTACAGCCTCCTACTCAACGTCCTGCGGGACCAGCTGGACCGCTTCGGGGAGATCGACAAGACCGCGCAGCTGCTCCAGCACATCGCCTCCAAGACCACGGAAACCGTGGTGCTGAACCGGGAGGACCCGCGGGTCGCGCGCATCGCGGAAACGCTCACCGGTCCCGAGGTCCTCTACTTCGGCCTCGATGATTCGCTGCTGAGCACTTTCCCGAACGACGACGAAATGCGGGCGGCCCCCGGCAGCCCGGTGCCGCCGGCCCCCGCAAGGCCGCACGCCGACGTCGTGCTGCGCCGGGTGGGTGCGGACGATGCGGACTTCGAGTACGACGGCGTCACGGTGACCACCGCGATGTTGCTCCGGGGCGTCTACAACATCTTCAACGCGGCGGCCGCGCTGACCCTGGCCCGGGCCATTGCGGTGCGGGACGGCGGTCAGGGAAAGACGGCGATGGCCGATGACGAGGGACTGCTGAAGGCACTGTCCCGGGTGGCGCCGGCATTCGGCCGCGGTGAAAGCCTCGTCGTCGATGGCCTGCCGCTGGACCTGGTGCTGGTGAAGAATCCCAGCGGTTTCCGGCTGGGCCTGAAGTCCTTTCCGGCCGCCGGCTACGCGACGATGATCGCGATCAATGACAACTATGCCGACGGACGGGACATGTCCTGGCTCTGGGACGTCGAATTCGATACCCTCCGCGAGGGCGGCGTGGACGGTTTGACCGGCTCCCGCGCCTACGACATGGCGCTCCGGCTGCAGTACGACGACGTCGCGATCGGAGCCGTGGACACCGAGATCGCGCCCGCGCTGGCCGCGTTTATCCGCGATGCCACGGACAAGCCGAAGCGGATCTTCTGCACCTATACGGCGATGCTGGCCATCCGCCGCGAGCTGTCCAAAATCACCACGGTGGAGGTAGTCTCGTGACCCCCGAGTCCAACGAATCCAGGCTCTCCTTCGGTCATGAGCTGCCGCCGGAGGAATCCGCTGCACCCGGCAAGGGCAGCATCCGCGTCCTGCAGCTGTATCCGCGGGACATGAACATTTACGGCGACTGGGGCAACGCCCTGGTGCTCGCCCAGCGGCTGCGCTGGCATGGCTACACGCCGGAGCTGCTCGAATACAACGTCGGCGACGAGTTTCCGGCGGAGGTTGACCTGATCGTCGGCGGCGGCGGGCAGGACAGCGGCCAGCTCGTTATCAAGGACGACCTCCTTTCGCGCGGGTCCACACTGAAGGAGCTGGCCGAGGACGGCACTCCCATGCTGGTGATCTGCGGGCTCTACCAGTTGTTCGGGAAGTTCTTCAAGACCCGGCTCGGCTCGGTCATCCCGGGAATCGGCATCCTGGACGTGGAGACCCACGGCACCGACGAGCGGCTGATCGGCAACGTCTCCGTGTCCTCCCCCGAGTTCGGCACCGTCCTGGGGTACGAGAACCACAGCGGCCAGACCACCCTGGGTCCGGGCGTCTCGCCGCTGGGAACCACGGCCAAGGGCACGGGCAACAACAGCAACGACGGCAAGGAAGGCGCCCGCTACCGGAACATCGTGGCGAGCTACCTGCATGGTTCCCTGCTGCCCAAAAACCCGGCGCTGGCGGACTTCCTCATCCGGACCGCCGTCGAACGCAAGTACGGCAGCTTCTCCCCCGGCACCCCGGACGACTCCTACGCCGTCCTCGCCCGCGAGCACGCCGCCCGCCGCCCGCGCTGAGCTGCGGGGGCTTGTGCAGGGCTTGTGCAGGGCTTGTGCGGGGCTTGTGCGGGGCTTGTGCGGCGGCCGTAGCCCCGATCAGCCGGGCTGAAGCGGCCTGAACAGCCTTCACATGCTCGTGCCGTGGCGGCTGCGTCCGTTGCCCAGGCTGCACCTCCAGTCCATGGGTCACTGACCTTTCTTCTCGTCGCCGTCCAAAGCCTGGCGCTGGCCTCGTCCCGCCTACTGTCCGGCAAACCAACTGAGGTCCGCGCCTTCAGGGAGCTCCAGGGCTTCAATCGCCGGATCCGCGACGAGCCCGGCAACCAGTTCGGGGCTGCCGGCGACGATCGTCGAATCGAAATCGATCTCCGTGACCATGATCCAGGCCCGGTCGTCGGGCCAGAGCAGGCTGGGTGACTGAGGCCACCGCGGATCATGGTGCCACGGCGCGTCCCTTGCCCAGGCTGGCTCGGTGAATCCGGATGGGGCTGCGGCGAAGAGGAAGTGGCTGCGGCCTGGAAGCTCCAGCTTCGGGCCGTTCACCACACTCGCCGGCAGCAGCCCCGAGCCGGGCCCGCCGTCCCCCCGCCGGCGTTGTGGTCAGTGGTGTCCCGGCACCGTCCGAGTGGAAGGTCAGCTGGCTGTAGCCCGCGGAACTCGTGAGGCCTCCCCATCCTTCCCAGATGGCGGCGACGCCCTTGCCCGGCGTCGAAGTGTGCCGGCACAGGCGCGACGCGAGGATGGCGAGCACCCCGAGGTCCAGGTTGCCCTGCAGCGGTTCAGAGTAGCGCCAGCCCTCGGCATCGAGGACTTCGCCGTACGGCTCCGACGCCGGGCCCGGCAGGAGGTGATACTGGGCCACTGCGTGCATGGACGTGCCGAAGGCCTGCGCCAGGGCGGACCACGGAACGGTTTCAGTCTCGACGTCGACGAAGGCTGAGCGGTCCTGCCGGCGCCAGGACCGCGATGCCGCGGGCCGGTCCCTGGTCGCCGGGTGGAACACCCGGGCGTAGGCGGCATAGCCCCGCGGTGCAACGCAATGCATGTCCCTTGCCCTGGGGTCCAGGAGCGGCAGGATCCAGCGGCCGGAGTCGGCGTCGTGCAGAGATTCCATGGCGCCGGCCTACAACCGTCCTCGGACGCGAATTCGCGGGAAGGCGGCGGAGACGCCGGAACGTTGCGGCGACCCGGCGCGGGTCCGGCGACCCCGGCGGACAAGGCTCGAGGGGCCCTTCCCCGCCGAGAGTGTTCATGCCCTGGATGAGGCGGCGTTCTCGGGACCGGACATCGCCTACTGGACCGCGCGCGAGGAGGCCGAGCTGCTCAGCGGCGGGGCGCTGAAACGGCTCCAGGAGGGTCAGGGCGAGATCAAGTCCATCCGCACGTCCTCGCACACACGCGGCCGCGGCATCGCCACCGTTCTGCTGACCCACATCCTGGCCGAGGCCCGGCGCGGCGGCTATCACCGCCTGTACCTCGAGACGGGAAGCCAGGACTTCTTCGCTCCGGCGCAACTGCCGGCCGCGGGTCCGGCGCGGCTCAGCTGCGGCCGGCGAACGCAAGCACGTCCCGGGCGATGCGGCCACTTGAGGCTGCCCGGAGATGGCCCTTTCCTTCGTACCAGATGAGGGTGCAGTCCGGGATCAGCCCGGCCGTTTCCCGGGCGACCTCGCGTGGGAAGAATTGGTCGGAGCCTCCGCAGATCAGCAGCACAGGCCGCCGGATGAGCGGGAGCACCGCACGGGAATTGAAGGTCATTTCGCCTTGCGCCTCGGTGAGGACGTCCTGGGAGGGGAAATCGGATCCGCTCAGAATCCGCCGGCTGATGAGGGGCCCAATCAGCTGCCGCAGCCATTTCAGGCGCCGGCCCGGCAGCAGATACTCGGCGAAGACTGTTCCGGCGCCGTTCGTGTCTCCGCCCGCGAGGGCATGTGCCATCCGGGAATCGACGTCCTTGCCCCAGTCGCTCAACTCCGCCGCGGTGACCACCATGGCGATGCGGCCGAAGGAGTCGGGATGCCGCGCAGCCAGATACTGGGCGACCATCCCGCCAAAGGACTCGGCCACGACGACGCCAACGCGGCCGCCGAACTCCTCGGCTATCAGCTGCGCGTAGTCATCCGCCATGTCGGCGATGGTGTGCTCCGGCGGCATTCCCCGGCGCCGGGTGACAATCCAGACGGCGTATCCGGCGTGGAGAAAGGGATCGAACTGCCGCCGGAACATCCGGCGCAGCATCCCCTTGGGCACCGTACTTCCGGGCCCGCCCTGGATGAAGAGGAGTGTTTTCGGGCCGCTGCCCCAGTTCAGGTAGTCCATGCCGTTCGGGAAGGTCCCGTTCCGGGGTTCCCTGTCCGCCGTCGATCCTCTGCCCACCAAAGCCTCCCGTCCAGGCGCGACCGGAGCCGACCTCAAAAGCCCGCCGCGTCACCACCACGGTATTCGCCGGTCGGTATCGGGGCAAGAGCCGCAGGCCTCCGACGGTTCCGGCTCCGCGGAGATCCCGGCCAGGTGCCGGACGTCTGCCTCCCTGAGCCGGGCCGCACAACCGGTGGACGGCCGCGCGCCCGGGCGCTGTCCGCCGTCGTGGTTCCTTCAGGTCCTACGGTTCCTTGGAAATCAGCAGTTCGTGGGCTCCCGCCGCCGCGGCACCCATCGACTCGACCACGGTCTTGGTGCGCAAGCGGGTGGCGGCGTCGGCCGCGGCTCCGGCGCAGGGGCCCTGCGGGACGTCGGAGGCAACGGAGCACCAGCGGTACGGTCCGCGGACAATCACCGACGGCGCCCAGCCCAGGTCCGAGGCGGTCCAGACGCCTGCAGCATCCTGGCTGAACTGGGCCCGGACCAGCAGGCCCTCGTTGTTCACCACGTAACTCGGGGACAGCTCGGTGATGCCGTTGCCCAGACCGTAGACAATCCAGGTCCCCTTGTACTTCTCGATCGGGAGCACCGAATGCGTGTGGTGGCCATAAATCATGGTGAACTGCCCGCTGTCCACGAGGGCGTGGGCGACGTCCCGCTGCTGCGCGTTGGGGACAGTCGAGTACTCGTCACCGGCATGCATAACGCCGAGGACGATGTCCGCCCCAAGAACCCGGGCCTTTTTCGCCTTGGCGATCATGGCCGCGGGGTCGAGCATGTCCACCTGCCAGGCCGCCTCGGGGGTCTGCCCGTTGAGACCGTAGGCGGCGTCGATAACGGCGATCTTCGCCGCAGCGGTCTGCAGGATGAGGACACCTTGCGAGTCGGCCTCGGTCCGGTAAGACCCCGTGTGCTGCACTCGGGCCGCGTCGAGGGCATCCAGGGTGCGGACCAGTCCGGCGGTCCCGCGGTCGATGGTGTGGTTACTGGCCGTCGTGCAGGCCTGGTAGCCCACCTGCTGGGCCGCGGTAATGATCTGCGGCGGAACGTTGAAGGAGGGATACGCAGAGAAGGGTCCGGTCGGTCCAGCCACGGGGGTCTCCTGGTGGCAGATCGCGAGGTCGCTCTTTTCGATGTACTTCCGCTGGCCTTCCAGCAATGGGCCGAAGTCCAGGCCCTTCGCCCCGGTGGCGAGGGCGTCGGCGCGTGCCTGCTCCCACAGCTGGGCGTGCACCAGCATGTCCCCGGTTACGACGACGGAGGTGCAGCGGACCGCCGCGCAGGCGGGCCCCTTCCCCTGTGTCGGGGTCGGCGTCGGCGTCGGCGTCGGCGTACTCGACGGCGTCTGCGTCCCCGCCGACGTTGTTGCCGCCGTGCCGCCGGCGTCCGCCGAAGGACTCGACTTGTTGTTGTCCTGCTCGGTGATGATGCCGCAGGATGCCACGGATGCCACGAGCGCCGCCGCTGCGGCCACGGCGACGAGCCGTCCGCGAAGAGTTGAGTTGGTATTCCCCAGACCGGGCATCCTACGGCGGGCGCCAGCACAACACGCCCAGCAGTCCATTGAGAACCGCAGCATTACATGAAAGAGTTATTTCATGACCAATCCCCTGCTGAGCCCCAGCACCCTGCCGTTCGGCCTGCCGCCATTCGCTGACATCGAGGACGCGCACTACGCCGACGCCGTCGAGGCCGGTCTCGCGGAGCATCTGGCCGAGATCCGGGCGATCGTGGACAACCCGGAGCCCGCCGACTTCGAGAACACCGCCCTGGCCATGGAGAAGTCCGGCCGGCTGCTGGCCCGTGCCGCGGCAGCCTTCTTCACGCTGGTCTCGGCGGATGCCTCGGGCCCGATCCTGGAGTTGGAGACCCGCTTGTCCCCGCTGTTTTCGGCCCATCAGGACGCCGTCTACCTCAATCGTGGTCTCTTCGAGCGCTTCGCGGCACTGGACTCCGCCGTGCTCGACGCCGAGGCGGCCCGGCTCGTGGACGAGTATCTCAAGGAGTTCCGCCAGTCAGGCATCCAGCTGGATGAGGCAGGCCAGGAGCGGCTCATGGCCGTCAACGCCGAGCTTGCACGGCTCGGCACCGAGTTCGGTCAGCGCGTCAAGGAAGGGATGAAGTCGGCCTCGCTGCTGCTGGACGACGCCGCCGAGCTGGCAGGCCTGCCGGCTGACGACGTCGCCAGCGCCGCGGAAGCCGCCCGCACCGCCGGTCACGAGGGCAAATTCCTGCTCACCCTGATCCAGCCCAGCAACCAGCCGGCCCTGGCCGCCCTGGAAAACCGGGGCGTCCGCCGGCGCCTCTACGAGGCCTCCATCGGACGAGGCAGCGGCGGCGGCAGCCTCGATGTGCAGGACCTGGTCAAGGATATGGTCCGGCTCCGCGCCGAAAAGGCCGGGCTGCTGGGTTTCGCGAACTTCGCCGAACTCATGGTGGACCGGCAGACCGCGCCCGACTTTGAGGCCGTCCGGACCATGATGAACACTCTCGCCCCCGCGGCCGTCCGGAACGCCGATGCCGAAGCCGTAGCGCTGGCCGAGATCGCCGGCCACCCCCTCGAAGCCTGGGACTGGGCCTACTACTCGGCCAGGGTCAAGCGCGAACGCTACGCCGTGGATGAGCAGGCACTTCGCCCCTACTTCGAGCTGGACCGGGTCCTTAACGACGGCGTTTTCTTCGCCGCCAATGCCCTGTACGGCATCACCTTCCACGAACGCGGCGACCTCGCGGGTTACCACCCGGACGTCCGGGTCTGGGAAGTGAAGAACCCGGACGGCACGGAACTGGGTCTGTTCCTGGGCGACTACTACACCCGGGATTCCAAACGCGGCGGGGCCTGGATGAACTCCCTCGTAGAACAGTCCTCGCTCCTGGATACCCTGCCCGTGGTGATCAACAACCTCAACATCTCCAAGCCGCCGGCCGGGGAACCCACGCTCCTGACCCTGGACGAGCTCCGCACCACCTTCCACGAGTTCGGCCACGCCCTGCACGGGCTGTTTTCCGCCGTGACGTATCCGCGGTTCTCCGGCACTTCGGTGCCGCGGGACTTCGTCGAGTACCCCTCGCAGGTCAACGAAATGTGGATCATGTGGCCGGAAGTCCTCGCCAACTACGCGCGGCACTACGTCACCGGCGAAGCCCTGCCGCGGGAGGTTGTGGACAAGCTCGACGCCGCCCGGCTCTGGGGCGAAGGCTTTGGCACCACCGAGTATCTGGGCGCCGCGTTGCTGGACCTCGCCTGGCATGTGCTGGACGGCTCCGACATACCGGAGGACACCGTCGAGTTCGAAGCGAAGGCACTGGCCGCCGCCGGGGTGGCGCACAGCCTGATCCCGCCGCGCTACCGGACCGGCTATTTCCAGCACATCTTCGCGGGCGGGTGGTACGCCGCAGGGTACTACTCCTACATCTGGAGCGAAGTCCTCGACGCCGAGACGGTGGAATGGTTCAAGGACAACGGCGGGCTCACCCGGGCCAACGGGGACTTCTTCCGGAACGAGCTGCTGTCCCGGGGCAACAGCCGCGATCCGCTGGAATCCTTCCGGGCTTTCCGCGGACGTGATGCAGAGCTCGGGCCGCTGCTCAAGCGCCGCGGCCTGCTATAGCCCAACTGACCCGCAGCAGGGGCCGTTCTGGGCGCTCAAAACGGCCCCTGCTGCCAGTCACTTGGGTGAGGGATACGACGACGCCGGCCGGCCACCTCGAAAGGTGACCGCCCGGCGTCGAAAGATCCTGGCGAGAACAGCGCTCAACCCTCCCGGCTTAATAAGAGAGACTGCAGAGGCTCCAGGGACGAGGCGCCTCGGCGCCGAGTTTGTGGAGAAGCAGGCGAACGGTTACCAGCCGCGCTGGGCCAGGCGGTGCGGCTCCGGGATCTCGTCGACGTTGATGCCGACCATGGCCTCGCCCAGGCCGCGGGAGGCCTTGGCGATCTCGTCGGGATCGTCGAAGAAGGTGGTGGCCTTCACGACGGCGGCGGCACGCTGGGCCGGGTTGCCGGACTTGAAGATGCCGGAGCCAACGAAGACACCGTCCGCGCCGAGCTGCATCATCATGGCCGCGTCGGCCGGTGTGGCGATACCACCGGCGGTGAACAGCACCACCGGGAGCTTGCCGGTGGCGGCAACTTCCTTGACCAGTTCGTACGGGGCCTGCAGCTCCTTGGCGGCGAC